>JANMYC010001379.1:0-3556 GCA_031381715.1 Saprospiraceae bacterium | reverse complement strand
GCAAGTAAAATGAGCATATTTTAATTGATTTTATACGTTAAATTAGCCGTTTTGAGCACAGCGAAAGAATCTGGATGCCCGTTTTATATGTTGATAGATTCTTTTGCTGCACTCAGAATGACAGGTTTAAAAGCCGAAAACTTTCGAAATGCCTGATTTTACTAAGTGTGTGCGGGCGTTATACACGGGCGTTGGGCATCTTTGAACGGGTTTTCGATTGGACTCAGGCACTTCAAATTCATACACTAAAGTCGTCACATCATACCCCTCAGTATAAGGCATATCCGAAATGGCTTTGGGTAATATATTAAAACCTTGGCTCAGCCACGCTACTGCTTCATTTTTTGAAACACGCTGAGGTGAGCTATTAAAAGGCTGATTGGTCACCACAAATACAAATAAACGGAAGTAGCCTTTCTGAGGCATCACAAACGAGGTAATATAATCCATTATTCCTTGAAATCGCTCTCGTTTTGGGTATTCCAGCCAGCGTGTATTGTTGTTGCGGATAGTACCATCAGCGGCATTATATTGTTCCATTTGGGTTACTAACGCAAAACCGTTGGGGACAGAAAGGTAACTCCTTTGCGAGTAACCTTGGCTATCCAATGCCGTGCGAATTTTACGGTCAATATCGCTTAGCTTTGAGAAGCCTAAAAAGGTATTTTCGGGTATTTCAAAACGGGTATTACAAGAGGGTGGGGGCCAAGGGAAACCGGGCATACCCAAAGAATTCATTTTAGAATCTGTATCGAAAGGTAGGCTTTTTACTTCTAAAGAACGGTCTGATACCTCGAAACCAGTATAAATCATATTTTGCCTTTCCAATTTGGCAATATTATACGAGGAGGGCATACGTTGAAGGAAAGCATTTACAGGCAATTTGGAGTATCCTTTTTTTGAAAAAATATAGCCTACGAAGTAATCTGCTTCTAATTCTTCTACTTTTCGACGTGCTACGGTGAGGGTATGTTCGTTGAGATGGTGCCCAATTTCATGCGATAAAGCACCAAAAACATCTATTGCGGTCGCTTTTTGAATGAAATCAAGACTGTACAATAAATAACGTTTATTGCCATCAATTACTGCGGAGACGTTTTCAACGTTGGTTTGAATGATTTTAAAATTTTGCTCCGAACCACTTGCTAATAGGATTTCTTTTATCCAAGTTTCTACCTGAGCATTGCCTTCAAATTTATACAATTCGTCATCCATGACACCACCCGTGAAAATACACCGATTTTTTAAGTTGATTTTTAACTCAACTTGCGCATACAGTGTTTGTGATAAAATGAAAAGAATGAGGTAAATAATGGTTTTTATTTTCATAAGGTGCTTGTTTTAAAATTCAATATTTTACGTAAAAATAATAGAATTTTTCAACAAATACAGGCGTTTTACTGAGGGGTGTTTTGAATTGTTGTATTGTTAAATTGTTGTATTGTTAAATTTTTAAATCAGCATTTATTTCGCACAACAATACAACAATTTAACAATACAACAATACAAAGTTATTTATCCGAAATCAAGATGTTTCCGCCGCCCTTTCCCGTAACTATTACTTTTGCATTTTGAGAAAGAGATAGGTCTTTCATGGCTTTAATTTGCTCATATTGCAGCATTTTATCGCTCAATCCAGTGGACAATATGCGTTGATAGTCAGCAATACCTTGTGCTTCTACGCGCTTGCGTTCTGCCTCTTGTTTCTCTTTTTGAAGGACAAATTGCATTTTTTGAGCATCCTGTTCAGCATTGATTTTGGACTCGATGGACTCTTTTACTGAGGGGGGTAAGGCGATATTACGGATGAGTAATTGCTCTAAAGTTAATCCTCTTTGTTTGAAAACGGACTCAATATCTTTATTGATTTTCTGTTGAAATTCCTCTCTTTTTACTGAATATAAATCCACAGCAGCGTAATAAACGGCATTGTCCCGAATTTTTGTGCGCGTAACGGGACGGACGATAACATCTTGATAATCGGGTCCAATTTCGCGGATAATATTTGGCGCTTCTGCTTTATTGACGTGATAAAGCACCGTCAAATCCACAATTAACTCCAAACCATCACTCGACAGTACTCGAATGGCATCATCACCTGATTTTTGACCTTCATCATGAACGCCTGACATGGTATAATTTAGAGTGCGAATATCCACGTGTGTAACATCTATAAGTGGATTCACGATATTTAAGCCACTCTCTAAAACCCGGTCTTGAACTTGACCAAAGACTTTTTGAACACCAACGGAGCCTGCATCTATCTGCTTAATGCTGGCTAAAAATATTCCTAAAATTGCCACTGCGATAGCACCCATGCGTAGGGGGCGTTGAATTTTAGCAGCTGGATAATTGGGGTTGCTTGGTAAAATATAAGTGATACCGAATACAATGAGACCTGTGATAAAAAGAAACATGATTATTGATTGTTTTAATTTTAAAAAATTGCTACCCTCTAATTTTAAAGAAAATTAAAGTTGTATAAAGTTAACATTTTAATGGAATCTTTAATCATGAAGGCGACAAAATAGACGACTAATCGCGTGAGAGGATACACTAATGACAGGAATTAAACGACTATTCACATAGTGTAGAATTCCAGTTGGGCATTAAATAATGCGAATATTGGGTTAAAAAATGCCGTAGGTATGAAATATCGGTAGAAAATTGATAGAAACAACAAAAGTAGCGTAGCTACGATATATCGAATGCGATAATATTAGCACATACAATATTTCAATATATCGTCCTTACAGGACTTTGAACATATTTTTACTATTATTTCTACCGATATTTCATACCTACGGCATTTTTTACCCAATATTCACATTAATATTGAAAAACTAATTGTGGAACGGAAGTTCCGCGCTACATTAGATGACATTTTATTTGAGGTTTTATAATAGAAAGCCTAATTTTGCACCTCATTTTTAAAAAATAATAACCCCCTCAGTATTGAATCTCTGAGATGCCTAATTTTAAGATAAAATGGGCTAATTGTAGGGTTATAAAATAAAAAAGTTAAAATATGTCGCATCAATTAAGTGAACAAGAGATTGTAAGACGCGAGTCGCTGCAAAAAATCAGAGAAATGGGTGTCGACCCATATCCAGCTGAATTATTTGACGTAACAGCTTTCGCCGCTGATATTAAAGCCAATTACCAAGAGGAAGTGCTTGAAGACGGTTCTAAAAATCGTTTGAACTACCATGAAGTAACATTGGCGGGTCGTATTATGGCGCAGCGTGAGGCAGGTAAAGCGATGTTCATGAATATTCAGGATACGACTGGCTTGATTCAATTGTACTTGCGTGGCGAAGAGGTGAACGCTGCTGCTGGCATAGAAGATTATTTCCAAACGCTTGTGAAAAAGCTATTGGATATTGGCGATTTTGTGGGCATAAAGGGTTTTGCCTTTAAAACTAAAACGGGTGAAGTATCGGTTCACGTTCAAGAGTTCAAGCTTTTGAGCAAATCGCTGCGTCCTTTGCCTGTCGTGAAACGCGATGCAGAAGGTAATATTTTTGATGCTTTCACTGACCCTGAAATGCGCTAT
>JANMYC010001370.1:0-4415 GCA_031381715.1 Saprospiraceae bacterium | reverse complement strand
GAAATTGACTGATTTTACACTGATTCATACGTGTTTTTTTTAAATCAGTGTAAATCAGTCAATTTCAGTGTAATCAGTGGCTAAACGGAGCGTAAGCGACTGCACAGCTAAGCAATTACAATTATCTAATTTAACATTCTGACTACCCCCTCAGTATATCAGCCATTTTTCACCTCGTTTTCCAAAATTTCCTCAAATCAAGCGTGTTCGGATATTCTGGATTGACCAATTCTAATGGCGTATCGGCTTTTAAATCTTTTTTATTGATTGCTACAAATCTGGAAATCGTCGGCGTATTTTTAACCACTTCAGCTTCTTCCAAATCAGCATTGGGCGTATGACCAAAACCCCAAAAACGGCTAATTTGCCGAGATTCTGCCTCATAAGAGTTAACGGGATATGTCTCGTAACTTCTTCCTCCGGGATGCGAAACGAAATAAGTACAGCCACCCAACACCCTATTATTCCAAGTATCCACAATATCCAAAACCAAAGGCGCATCAGCTCCAATTGTCGGATGTAATGCCGACGGTGGATTCCAAGCTTTGTAGCGAATACCCGCTACATATTCCCCTTTTATCCCAATGGAACGCAAAGGAACGCGACAGCCATTACACACTAAAATATGCCGCCCTTCTACAAATCCTCTTACTTTTACCTGTAAACGCTCCAAAGATGAATCCACAAATCGAGCTGTACCAGAGTTGGAAAGCTCCTCGCCCAGAACATGCCACGGCTCGATGCCCAACCGCAGTTCAAGTTTTATATTATCAACATCTACTGTACCATAATGTGGGAAACGGAATTCAAAGAAGGGATCAAACCACGAAATATCAAAATCATAACCTGCACTTTTAAGGTCATTTACCACATCTATCATATCCAAATAAGCAAAATCGGGTAAAAGAAATTTGTCATGCAGTTCTGTTCCCCACCGAATTAGCTTCTTTTTATAGGGTTCTTTCCAGAATTTTGCAATTAAAGCCCTAATCAAAAGCGTCTGAACAAGGCTCATTTGCTTGTGCGGAGGCATATCAAAACCCCTGAATTCCAATATCCCAAGTCTGCCCGTTGAGGAATCGGGTGAATACATTTTATCAATGCAAAACTCAGTGCGATGCGTATTACCAGTAATATCCACTAAAAGGTTTCTAAAAATCCTATCCACCATCCAAAACGGAACTTCCTCATTTTCAGGAATTTGATTGAAGGCAATTTCAACTTCATACAACCTTTCATCCCGCCCTTCATCAATTCTGGGAGCTTGGCTCGTGGGTCCAATAAATGGTCCCGAAAACAAGTAACTCAAAACAGGATGATGTTGCCAATAAGTGATTAAACTTCTCAACAAATCGGGTCGCCTCAAGACTGGGCTATCCGCCGGTTTTGCACCACCAATAGTCACGTGATTACCTCCTCCCGTTCCCGTTTTACGCCCATCCACCATGTATTTTTCAGTGCCCAATCTGGATAAAAAGGCTTCTTCGTACAAAGCCGATGTATTATCCACCAACTCTTGCCACGATTTGGCAGGGTGAATATTGACTTCTATTACCCCGGGGTCGGGCGTGACATTGAGCTTTTCAACGCGATAATCAGATGGCGGTGAATATCCCTCAATCCTAACCGGCATTTTCAATTTTTCAGCCGTCGCTTCCACGGACGAAATCAAGTCCAAATAGTGCTCTAAAAACTCAGTGGGTGGTAAAAATACATAAATAATACCTTCTCTTTCCTCCACTGCCAAGGCTGTTGGGAAAGTAGGCATCTCATAAGTCGTTGATACTGAGGGGGTATCGTCGGCAGCTTCTTTTTCTTTTTTAGGACTTAATTCTGGCAATTCGTAAGCGGGTGCCACTTTACCGTACCTTTCCGAAACCGTTGCCGTGAAATCGCCCAACGCGGGTAAATCCTCAAAAGGGCTTCTTTCAATGGGAATTTCTCTCCTATTTTTTGAAACTTCGGGTAAAGCTTTCAAAGGCAACCTTAAACCCAAAGGCGAGTTACCGGGTATCAAATAGCAGTTTTTACGTCTGAATTCCCACGCGCAAGTCACCCAATTACTTGTATCATGATTCCATTTTATGGGTAAAACGAATCCAGCGGGATTATTCAAGCCTTTTTCAAGCAACCTCGCCAAAGTTTGTCTTTCAACAGAATCTTTCAAATTTATGGCTAAAGGATCCACATTTATCGGCAATTTACCCTCTTCTAAAGCCCAATAAATGGGGTCTTCATAGGTTGGTAAAAGATTATTGGTATCCAAACCAAGGTACTTCGTCAGCTCAAACGCAAAGTTTTCAGCATCATGAAATGTGAATTTTTTATCATCTTCTTTTGCAATCAACGCATCATTTTTCCAAATAGAAACGCCATCTTTTCGCCAAAAAAGACCATATTGCCAACGCGGGAACAATTCTCCCGGATACCATTTACCTTGTCCAAAATGCAACAAACCGCCGTGGGCAAACCTATTTTTAAGTCTTAAAGCCAGATTATAAGCCAATTTTCTTTTAAGTATGCCATCCGCAGTAGAATTCCATTCAGCAGATTCAAAATCATCGATAGAAACAAAAGTGGGCTCGCCACCCATGGTCAAGCGCACATCGCCCGCTTGCAAGTCTTTTTCAACATTTTCACCCACTTGCATCACTTTTTCCCACTGCGCCTCGGTGTAAGGCTTCGTGACTCTGGGGTCTTCGTGAATTCTAAAAACTGAATTTTCAAATTCCAACTCCACGTTACAAATATCAGTCGCCCCAGTGACGGGCGCTGCACTCGTGTAATGAGGGGTGCAACACAAAGGAATATGCCCTTCTCCCGCAAAAAGTCCCGAAGTAGGGTCTAAACCAATCCAACCCGCGCCTGGCACATACACCTCAACCCATGCGTGTAAATCCGTAAAATCCTCTTTAGGTCCCGAAGGTCCATCCAATGATTTAATATCCGCAGTCAGTTGCACTAAATATCCCGAAACAAATCGAGCAGCCAAACCCATATGCCTTAAAACCTGCACCAAAAGCCATGCAGAATCCCTACATGAACCATTTTGTTTGGTCAGCGTTTCTTCGCAGGTTTGTACGCCCGCCTCCATCCTGATATTATAACTGATAAGTTTTGAAACTTTCCCATTGATTCCTACTAAAAAATCTACAATCCGCAAAGGCTCAATGACCTGATTTATTTTAACAAAATCCATCAACTGCTCGCCTGATTCATCGATTGCTAAATAAGGAATAAGTTCTCTTTTGAGCACTTCATCGTATTCAAAAGGGAACTTTTCGGCGTATTCTTCCACAAAAAAGTCGAAAGGATTGATAACATTTAATCGAGCAATCACCTCCACATCTACCCGCAGTTCATTGATTTTATCTGGAAAAATCACGCGCGCTTGGAAATTGCCAAAAGGGTCTTGTTGCCAATTGATGAAATGATTTTCAGGATAAATTTTAAAGGAATAACCCTCTATCGCCGTTCGGGAATGTGCAGCAGGGCGAAGACGAAAAACATGAGGAGACAAACCTACATTTCTATCAAATTTATATCTCGTTTTATGTGAAATCGCAACTTTTATTGACATAAGGGATTTTTTAAAATTTTTTTGAAATTTAAAAACACTTCACCAAAGTACAATCAAAGTATTGTAATCAAGACATTGCTCAACCTAATCTTAAAATAAAATGCGCTGAAAGAATTTTATTTATTAAAAACTCATTTTATACTATATTCATTATGTTTAAAATTACTTTTACCGAATTTTATACGTTTATTGTAATTGCTAAGCCAGATGGTCGCTATCGCTCCGTATAGCCACTGATTTTACAGATATTGACTGATTTGCACTGATTTTTAAAAATCCACATATAAATCAGTGTAAAATCAGTCTTAATCAGCGAAATCAGTGGCTAAACGGAGCGTAAGCGACCATCTAACTGAGTAATGAATACATTTTATGCTTATTTTACCTTTTATACTGAGGGGGTCTCAAAAATCTACGCCCCCATTTTTTCAACAAAAACGTGCATATTTTGTAATTGCATATTGCCGTAAAAAGTGGCCGTAGCAACATCCGCCGCATCTCTACCATAAGCCAACACTACCCTACCGCCAGTGGTAACCTGCTGAGTGGCATCAAAAGTGTACCATTTTCCGTCCAAATATACCTCAAACCATGCGTGCATATCCATTGGATACAATAAATACATATAACCTACAACAATACGTGCTGGAATACCAACATTCCGACACAATGAAATTGCCAGATGAGACATATCCCGACACACGCCAATCCGCGAACTCAAAGTATCCAAAGCCGAAGTGGACGAATTGCTGTGATTATACTCATATCGAACATTATTATTGACCCACCGCCTTATAGCTTCCACTTTATGAAAACCCGTAACACTTTGCGACAC
>JANMYC010001369.1:0-4956 GCA_031381715.1 Saprospiraceae bacterium | reverse complement strand
TTTTCAGTAGTTTGAGTTATGGTTTTTTCCATAAGTTTTATCTTTTCAATGGCGGTTTGGTAAGCAAAATAATTGCCGTTCACTTCCATTTTAGCGGCATCCGAGAGTTGGTTTTTTAATAGATTGGCTTGCGCTACGTTGGCTTGCGCTTCCTGAATTTGGTATTTCCCTGTGTAAAGATTAGTCAAATTATAGGATAAGCCAATGCCAATATCCCAAGTACCTTTGAAAGTAGCTGCGGGGGGAAATACCCGTTGGTTGGGATTATTGTAATAGGCATTCGCACCTACGCTTACGGTTGGGTACATGCCTCCTTTCGCCACTTCTACCATTTTATTGGCTGCTTGAGTTCTCAAGTCAGAAGCAGAAAGGTCAGGGCGACCATTGATGCTACTTAAATAAGTGCTCAAATCACCCACAGATTTTTCAGAAAAAAGGGAATTTTTATCCAATTCAAACTTCATCTCAGTAGGCAAACCCAGAAGCAGGGCTAAGTTAAAATTAGCTACTTCGATGGCATTATTGACTTCTTTTTGAGTCATTTCAAGTTGAGAAACCGCTAATTCTGCCTTTAATTGGTCATTTTCTAAAGCCGTGCCTTGTTTCACAAAGTTTTTTGCATCATTGAGGCGACCCCTCAGTACATTGATGTTTTCTATTAAAATATCGCGAGAAGCCCCGAGTTTGTAAAAATTGTAATAAGCGGCGACGATATTATTTTTCACCTCAATTTTATCTTTATCCACATCCAAAGCGGCAGCTTTTTCTAAAAATTGCGATGATTGGTAAAAATTAGTCGCTCTCAAACCAGAAAAAACGATTTGATTCGCGGACAAACGGTTCGTAAATTGATTGATTATTTGGGGAACCTCAAATGCTCCCAATACAAACGGGTCAACATTATTGCTCAAATGTGAATATGCACTATTCAAAGTTACGGTCGGAATTTGAGCATTGTAATATTGCAGCTTTTTGGCTTTAGCAATATCTAATTTTGTTCCCGTCACTTTTAGTTGTTTGCTATTGCTCAAGCCGAGTTGGATGGCTTCATCGAGTGTCAAAGTCTTAGTCGTTTGGGCAAACGATAAAAACGGAATGGCGAGCAAAAAACTAAAAAGGAGGTTGTGTCTTAGACTTCTCATAAAATTAATATTTGATATATGTAATTATTCAAACGATTGATTAATGCTCGGTATAAACTGCTTAACTGTTTAGTATTTTTAAAAAGTGCCCCAATACTGAGGGGGTGCAAAAAAATTAAGGATTGACCAGTAAATGTGATTTTATCATTTGATTCAGATGCGATTTTAAGCGCATTTTAATGTCATCGTCAAATACCTCATTTTCATTCTCTTTTTGCAATACTTTTGCTGAAATAGAAGGTGTATTGACCATTTGAGAGATAGTGCCAAAAATGGAATTAAGCGTCATAATCACATCGATATCCTTTCTGAAAATACCTTTATTCTGCCCTTCTTCAATAATTTTACTCATTATTTCCCAATTTCCTAAAATGCCGTTCAAAATACGCTCACTGTGTGCGGGGCGTTGTTGAAGGCTCAATTCACGATAAATGAGTTTTGTAAAAGAGTTATCATTAAAAATTCTTTCAACGTAATGATTGATAATGGCACTTAATTTTTCCCAAGGCTCTAAATTGGATTCAAAAAAACCAATCAGCATTTCTCTTGACTTTGGCAATCTTTCATCAATAATCGCTTCAAAAAGCTTTTCTTTTGAGCCGAAATAGTAGGCAATCATAGCGATATTCACTCCCGCTTCCGTTGATAGCATTCGGGTAGAAACGGCTTCAAAACCATGTTTTGCGAATAATCGAGCGGCGGTTTGCAGCAAAGCCTCACGGGCATCTATTTCGATTTTGGGCTTTTTAAAAAACATGAGTAGGTTTATTTCTATTAAAATTTGAATTTCAAGCGCAAATTTAATCAATCGTTTAAACTAATTAAACGATTGATTAAATTTTTTAAAACTTTCATTAAACAAGCACAATTGAAGAAGGTTTTAAGTATCCCATGTTTATTTCAAAAAAGAAAAGGTATCCTCATTCATGTCTTATCTTAAAAGCATAAATAAAGATACCCTTCAGTATTTTATCAAAAATTATCTATTGGTATCCAGGATTCTGTTTCAAAACCAAATTAACGACAAATGCACTGGTCGGTATCGGTAAAATACGGCGGGATTCTTTATTAAAACTGAATATGCCGCCGCGTATCTTCATTAATAAGAGGATGATTACTCAAGGCACGGGAAACTGTTGATGGCGAGCACTTGAATTTTCGAGCGATGTCTTTGATGGTAATAGTGTGGTTGGGTGTATTCATTGAAAAAGGAGATATTAGATATTGTCTAAATGGTGGGTAATATACTGCATTATTTTCTCCGTTGCACCCTTATTGTTTTGTAGATATTGAGTGGCGGCATGAGATGCTTTATTATACTTTTTTTCATCATTTAAATGCTCCATAACGCTTTTAAAACTATTGAAATCCGTAATTGAAAAGCCGCCACCAGTCTCCACAAGTTGATTGGCTTCTTCAAACTTTTTGTATTTTATGCCAAAAATAACGGGTAAGCCAAAAGCAATCGGCTCGAGTGTATTGTGGATTCCAGAGCCGAATCCACCACCAATGTAGGCGATTTTTCCATACCGATAAAGTGAGGAAAGCATACCGATATTGTCAATAATCAAGACCCGATTGCCCCCCTCAGTCCCGAGAGTCGGGACACTATTTTCAATACATTTTGAATATCTCATGGATGAAACGGGCAACGTTTTTTCCAGTCGCTCAATGTTTTTTATGGAAATATCGTGCGGAGCAAATATAAATTTATAATGTATAAAATGTTGATTTTCTATTATTTGTAAAATTATTTCTTCGTCAGATTGCCACGTGCTGCCACAAATGAGGGTGGGAGAGTTCGCCACAAATTTTTCAATAATGGGGAAAGTTTTAGCTTCCTGTGCGATGCTCATTACCCTATCCACCCGCGTATCACCTGCAAGGCTTATTTCATCAAAACCTGCCTTTTTAAGTAAAAATACTGAGGGGGTGTTTTGCACAAAGATGTGGCTAAAACAATCGAGCATTTTTTTTAATAAAAAAGAATATAGATAGTAAACAGAAAGTTGTTTTTTATTAAAAATAGCAGAAATTAATAAAGTAGGAATTTGTCTATTTTTAAGCGTATTGAGATAGTGAAACCAGAATTCATATTTCACAAAAATAGCTAAATTGGGTTGTACTAAATCTATGAAACGCGCGGCATTTTTAGCGGTGTCAATGGGTAAATAAAAGACAAAATCCGCTAAAGGATAGTTTTTTCGTATCTCATAGCCCGAAGGTGAAAAGAAGGTCAATATTATAGTATAGTTTTCGCTGCTCTTTTTTAAAGCCTCAATTAATGGTCTCCCTTGCTCAAATTCGCCCAATGAAGCCACGTGCATCCAAATGGTTTTAGACGTTTCTTTTGGACTATTTTTTAAAGCGTTTTCAATATATATGAATATGTCTTTTCTGCCTTCCACCCACTGTTTTGCTTTGGGGTTGAAATGGGCGGCAAGGTGAATGAAAACCTTGTAAAAAAAGATACCTATATTGTATATTAGAATCATCATTGAGATATTGGGACATTATGATATTGTGATATTGTGATATTGTGATATTGTGATATTGTGATATTGAGATATTGGGATATTGTGATATTGTGATATTGTGATATTGTGATATTGGGATATTGGGATATTGGGATATTGTGATATTGGGATATTGGGATATTATGATATTATGATATTATGATATTATGATATTATGATATTGGGATATTACAAAATTGAGTCTTTGAATATCTCAATATCCCAATATCCCAATATCTCAATATCCTAATATCCCAATATCTCAATATCCCAATATCTCAATATCTCAATATCACAATATCCCAATATCACAATATCTCAATATTCAATATCACAATATCTCAATATTCAATACTATCCGCTTTTTGATTGGTGAAAAGTGGGACAAACCAGCCGACTCGTGCGCCGTAGAGAATATCCAAACGTTTGGCATCATCACGTTGGCGGGTATCAAAATTGAATCCACGGCGATTGCGGGTGAACCCCTCAGTAAAATCGAGCCCGACGAAGAAATTAATGGTTTTATCCCGACTGATTATCTGATAGCCCACGAATTGCGAAAGGGCAAAACCATTGGTGAGGCGGTCGTAACCGGCTTGATATGGCGGTGCTAAATGCGGTGCTGAGTTGCTGTTGTCTTGAATTCTTATTTTATGTTGTAAAAAACCGGCACTAAGGGTCAGTCTGATGCCACCGATGCGGTTGCCATTATCGGTGAGTTTGAATAGTTTCCCAAGATTTAAACCGGTGTAAAAACCACGTTCACGCAAATCTACATTGGCATACGTGCCCACATCGCCGAGAATAGCGCCATCAACGGTGCGCAAAGGCTGTAAAACATCCTCTTTAACTGTTTTACCGTAGAAATAAAATGCATCGCCGCCGATTACCCAACCTTTTGATAAAGAGATACCTTCAATGCCTCCGCCCACGTGCAAATCAGAGCCGAATCTGTTCGCCATATCAGATGCGGGTAAGTGGATACCAAACGCAGCATTGATGCCTACCATGGTTGTAGCTTGGCTGGATACTGAGGGGGTATTGCTCCTCTGCGCTAAAAGATTACTCGATATAAAAAGGAGCAAATAAATGTATATCCGCATGTTGATATGATATTGGGTGAAAAATTTTGAAACCATACATAAAAGTTATTTTAGCCACGAATTCATCGGATTACACGAATTACACTAATTTACGTGTTGACAATTTTAACTAATTTCACGAATAAATTGCCCTTAAGGGCAATTTTAGTGTCATTCGCTTTAATTCTGTCAACATCTAAATTGGTGTAATTCGTG
>JANMYC010001351.1:0-10251 GCA_031381715.1 Saprospiraceae bacterium | reverse complement strand
GCAAGTAATTCGGGCGTTGTAAGAGCATTTTAGCCAATTCTATACGCATCTGCCAACCACCGCTGAATTCGTCGGTCATGCGCTCCATGTCTCTTTGTTTAAAACCGAGACCCCTCAGTATCCGCTCTGCATCGGCTTGCGCAGTTTCACCACCTAATATATGAAAACGCTCGCTGGCTTCGGAAACTTCATGAATCAAATCCATGTAAGAATCTGTATCGTAATCCGTCCGTTCAGTCAGTTCTCTGTTGAGACGTTCTATTTTTTCTTCCACTTCACGCACCTCATCAAAAGCCGTCAACGCTTCATTGATAACAGTTTTTCCCTTTGGGGTGGACATATCTTGATGCAAATAGCCAATTGTCGTATCATTTGGGCGAGTAACGTTGCCACCACCATTGGGCGTGACTTGACCCGCGATGATTTTCATCATAGTTGACTTACCTGCACCGTTGCGTCCTGTCAAGCCCACACGGTCACGCTCGCTAATGACGAAACTTACGCCATCAAACAAGGCTCTTTCTCCGTAAAATACACTGATGTTAGAAACTGAAATCATTTTGCTATTGTTATATTGCTGTATTGCTAAATTGTTTTTGCTTTATACGCATTGATTGTTTTTATATAGCAAAAACAATACAATAATTTAGCAATACCACAATTTAAAAGTAAAATATTAAAAACGGGTGCAAAATTACGAAAAAACGTCCAATAGAACTTGACTATTGAACGTTTTTTTTCATTTAAATATATCTTTGCACCGTTAAAATCATAAAGTGTTATATTGTTATGCCAAGTGAATATTCTGCCATATTTTAGTTAAGTTTTTTCACTCAAAGACCATATATTACCCTTTCACCTTCTCAAGCGTAAATCCAAAAGTGGAGCCGACCCCCTCAGTACTGCGCACATGCACGGACTGATTGTGCGCTTCGATGATGTGTTTTACGATAGAAAGTCCTAAACCAGTGCCGCCTACATCTCTGCTTCTGCCTTTATCCACACGGTAAAAACGGTCAAAAAGGTGTTTTAAATGGTGTCGTGATATGCCGATGCCATTATCTGATATTTCCACCAAGACGATTTTATCCATGTCGTAAAAGCTGACTTTAGTTTGTCCGCCTTTTTTACCGTACTTTATGGAATTATTGATGAGGTTATTCAGCACTTGACGGATGGTATTTTTATCCGCTTTTACCCGATAACCTTGTCCAGCACCTTCTTTGAACGATAATTTTATACTTCTCTCTTTAGCTTTTAATTCCAAATCCTCGAATACTTCTTCGGCGAGGACATGTATATCAAATACTTGTATATCCAATGCCATTTGACCAGATTCCAATTTTGAGATAGTCTCCAAGTCTTCAACAATGCTTGTCAATCGTTCAAGGTTTCGGGCAGCTTTTTGCAAATAAGAAATATTGATAGTCGGGTCATTGATGCCACCGTCAATCAAAGTATGTAAAAAGCCTTGAATATTAAAAATGGGTGTTTTTAATTCATGTGAAACATTGCCGATGTAGTTGCGACGATATTCCTCTAATTCTTCAAGATTGGCTATTTGTTTGTTTTTATTGGCTGCCCAAGTTTCCACTTCTTTTTCAACTTCATCTAATGAATCCGGGTCAATTAAATTTTGATTATCAGCTTTCTTAGCTTCCGTGATTTTTTTATAGATAATCTTAATTCGACGATAAATGAAGGTTTCAATTAGATATTTCACTAAAAAATAGCACACAACAAAACTCAAAATAGGCAACAGTATCAAACTTAACGCAGGAAAGAAAGTTTCGTCCGAAAAGTTGAGCACTAAAACGGAAATAAATATGGTAAAAGAAGTCAATAATGCGGAATAAAATGAGACTTGCTGTGGCGTAGGATTTTTTAACATAGTAGTTGAAAGAATAATTGGTCTTTATTAAAATTTGACCTTAGATTATTTTAAAATCTAAGATATTCTGCAAAATAAATCATTATTCGCTGCCTAAACAATTTTAACAGTATATAATTGATTTTAAATGCTCGAAATTATCAAAAGTCAAATTTATAGCCAATTCCTTTGAGGGTTTTTATATAATTTTCTCCTAATTTTTCACGCAATTTACGGATATGTACGTCGATTGTTCTATCGCCAACAATGACATCATTGCCCCATATTTTACTATAAATCTCTTCGCGGGTGAAAACTTTACCGGGTTTAGATACCAAAAGCACAATCAGCTCAAATTCTTTACGCGGCAGTTCAATAATTTCCTCCCCCCTCAGTATTTGAACTTTTTGACGGTCTATTTCAAGGTCGCCGATTTTAATAATGGGCGAATTGGTGGCATCATCCAATTTATTTCTTCTCAAAAGTGCCTTCACTCGACTTATCAGTACTTGCGGTTTAATGGGTTTGCTGATATAATCATCGCCGCCCACGTCAAGGGCATTTATTTGGGATAAATCCTCATCGCGGGCGGTCAAAAAAGCGATAGTTGTCTCGTTATATTCGGGCTGAGCTCTAATGCGGCGGCATACTTCAATTCCGTCCATTTCAGGCATCATTATATCCAAAATAACCAAATTAGGGCGGTGTTGGCGAACCAATTCAATTCCCATTTTACCGTTAGAGGCAGTAATTACATCAAATCCCTCTTTTTTAAGATTATAACTTAAAAAGTCTAAGATGTCAATTTCATCATCTACAATTAGGATTTTCGTCATAATAAGTCTTACAAATTTTTAGATTGCAAAATTACTTGCCCAACTTAAAGTAAGTCTCATTTAAAGATTAAGTTAATGTTAACTTTTCGATTTTCAATTTTAATATCTCTCGTTATGCTCCACACACAAAAAACGAAATCCGATACATTACTGAACCTTTTTAGTCGTATCTACTCGGGTGGAATCCACCGATTTATCGTGTTTTGCTATCTCTTTCAGGACTTCTTTGTACACTTTATTCATCAAATACGGATTATCGCTCATCACAGACATACTCGAATCAAAATCCTTTCGAGTAATGCCGTTGCGCTCAAAAATCTGAGCGTAATACAGCTTTGAAACACTGTCTTTCATGACTTGCGATTCATTTTCAAAAGCCGCCTCTGCCAAATGAATATCACTCAATACTTTGTACAATTTATCTCTCGGAATGGGCAGTTTATCATCCGTATTTTTACAAGATACTATTAAAACGACACTGATTCCTATTAAAAATCTGTTCAAATTTTGCATTTTCAATAATTTATTTAACTATTTACTGAGCATTTTAGGATACCAAAACCCAGCGGAACGCGCTGTTTTTTCATTAAAATCCGACCATTTGTCGGCATTCAGTTCAATTTTAACGATGCCACAAGTCGGTAAATTGTCAATATAATCCTTACTAAAACGATTGGCAAAAAACGTAAAAGTGGGATTGTGACCATACATAAAAACCGTATTTTTATCATTTGGCAAGCCCCTCACGATATGCAAAACATCCGATTCAGTGGCTTCATATATCTCTTTTTCCTTTTGAATCGCGTCGTTATTTATTAGAAACGCATCAGCGAAGTATTGTGCTGTCGTCAAAGCCCGTAATGCGGTACTCGATACCAACAAATCAGGTTTTACACCGAGACCCCTCAGTAATTCAGCCATTCGAGGCGCGTCTCTATGCCCACGTTCATCTAATTGACGCTCAAAATCCGTTTTACCCATTTCCGCCCAACTGGATTTTGCGTGGCGAATCAAATACAATATTTTCATAAAAAGTATTGATTAATAACTTGTTATATATTTTTATTTTTTAAAACCAATTTAAAATTTGCTTACCCCACTTATTTTATATTAAATTGCAAGTTTTATCAATTGGATACAGCATAAATAGCTTTTTAAGCTAGTAGCCAATTTCAAGTTTGTCCCCATACCCCCAAAGGGAGATTACATTTCAATAAAATAAGTTTATATTTTCTCTTTAGGGATAAAGTAAAAAATAAACTACCCAAATGGGTTTTTATATTTTCCTTAATCAAGGCAAATTGATTGAGAAATAATGAATTATTTAAAAGCAATTTAACGTATAGTAAGGGAAATAGAAGAACTTAGTTGGGTAGTTTATTTTTTACTTTATCCCTAAAGAGAAAATATAAACTTATTTTATTGAAATGTAATCTCCCTTTGGGGGTATGGGGGCAAATTTGAAAACCCACAAACTTTTGAATCGGATCACATAAGAGTAAAATTACAGAATAAAAATGCGAAATTACGATTTCGCCACTATTTTTAAAATGAAAGCGAATTTTCCTTTAGCAGATATTGAACTTAATATCGAAGATGATATTATTGAAAAAGCGGAACAGATAGAATCGAGCAGTAGCTTTAAATCTATCAATGAGGTAGAAAAAAATCTATGGGTTGCCCGCATAGACGAAAACAATGAACTGATTGAAACAGAAATACAGCTTTCGGGCTCAAAGGTAAAGAGTTTCACCTGCGAATGTTCGATATTTAAAAAAGATATGATTTGTGCCCACGTGGCAGCCAGTTTGATGGTTTTGAGGCGGCGTAAAGTACAGGATAAAGAGCAAAAAGAAGCTTTAAAAATACCCAAAAGAGAAGTTTCAGAAGCGCCCACCAAGCTCACTATTCCGCACATTCTCAAGCGCATTGAGACGAACCAATTGATTGAATTTATCGCCGATTATGCCCGCAATGATAAGCAATTTGCCCTCGCGCTCAAAACCCGTTTTACGGGCGATTTGATGGAAGGTAACTTCGTGGAACATTATAAATCATTGATTGAAACGACTTTAAAAGCCGCTAAAAACCCCAAAGGCAAGCTCACGCCCAAAGGCTGGTTGCAGTTTTTTACCCTTCTGGATGAGTTGAAACAAAAAGCGGAAGTTTATTTTAAAAAAGGAGAATTGAATGATAGTTTTGAATTGATAAAACTTTCGTTGCCGCTTATTCATCGATATTTGCGTTCGTACGATTCGCCGCATACTAAATTGTACCGAAGACAATTTCTTTTCTTTGAAATACTGAGGGGGTACTCCGAACTCTTGATTTCACCCGAATTGTCCGAAAATATTTTCAATTTTATGCTGGCTGAATACACCACCAATGTCAAATTTAAATTTTCGGATATGCTTTTTGAATGGCTCATTCGGAATGTTTACACGAATCCAGAATTAGAAAAAGTGCTGCAAGTAATTGAAAATCAAGTACTTGTGCAAAGAGGTAACTTTGATGTTCAAGACCGATTGATGACTCAAAAAATCCAAATGCTCCAAAAAAATGGTAGGGTAGAAGAGGCGAGTAAAATGATTTTGTCGGTTTCCACCAGTCCCGAAATACTCTTGTTTGCTATCCAAACAGCAATTGATAATGGTGATTTAGTTTTAGCAAAAAGCCTTTGTATGAATGGTCTGGATATTTTTAAAAGCTCTACAATCGCGCTTGATCAAATAGAAGAGTTGCTGCTAAAAATTGCTGAAAATACCCGTGATACTGAGGGGGTACTCAAATACGCCGAAAAACGCTATTTAAAAACCCTGCAATGGGAATATTTTCTACTTTTAAAAGAGTTTGGAATCGCGCCTGCACGTCTCAAAAATATTGTTCAAATTATTGAAAACTTGCCGTATAGAATTGAAAAAAGGGATGCTCTGGCAGGGATTTATTTCCATGAAAAACAATACGATAAATTGATAGAAATGATTAAAAATCTTCAATCGCTGGAGCTTTTAAAAAGATTCGGCTTAGAGTTATGGAAAATAGATAACGATTCGGGCTTTGAATTACACAAACAGATTATTTACGAATATCTTTTCACGCACCTCGGTCGCCCACCCGCGCAACGCATTCGCACGATTTTAGAGAGCCACATAGAAAATAAGGGTAGGACACTGTCGGATTTAATTATCACTGCTCTTAAAAATGATTTTCCTGAGCGCTATTCCCTAAAAGAGGAATTTGATGATATGCTTTTGGAATACGAAAAAAAGCAGATGTTGAATAAAATAGGGTAGTTGAAGATTTAAGTTAATAGACTAAAGATTAAAGAAGCCGTTTCCGTGATTTGGAAATGGCTTTTTTTATGCCTTTTTATGACTTTTTAAGCATTTTCAATGAAAATAAAGCCGTTTTTAACTATTTTGATTACAAATTATTGCTTGCGATAGTTGTCGCAAAAAAGTTACACGTTTTTGTTTCGATCAATATTATTTCATTTTAAAACAATAAAAAAGCCGTTTTGAGTGCATCGAAACGGCTTTTTACTGAGGGGGTGTCTGAAAAGTTTAATATTTAAAATCCAGAAGCCCTTCAAAAACTTCTTCTACATCCACGCTAAAATCTTCAAAAATGCCCACCTTTATAAAGTCTCCTTTTACATAAGGACGGTGGTCAGCTCTATAAATACCATTTGAATCCAATCTAAAAACTGAAACTGTACAATCTTCAACGCTGGCTATCCAATATTCCAAAACTCCCGCTTCTTCATAAACCTCAAATTTATCTTTAACATCTTTTTCTGCCGTGCTTTTTGAAAGAATTTCTACTATCAAATCGGGCGCACCAATGCAACCTCTGCGGTCTATTTTCGATATATCACAAATTACAGAAATATCGGGTTGTACCACTGTTTCAATATCTTTATCCGTTTTACGCTTAGAAATGGGTTTAGGTAAACGCACATCAAACGGTGCGTGGTAAACACGGCAAGCCTTCTTTTTAAGAAAGTTTTTGAACATTGCGTGGAGATTACTTGAAATTTGTTGATGATTGGATAAAGGGGCAGACATGGGTATTATGCGCCCTTTTATTAATTCCACAACTTCTTCAAATGTCCATTTGACATAATCGGCATAGGTGTAAGTTTTATTAAGGTCTAAATCAGAAAGTTTCATTTTAATTTTTTTACAAAAATAAGGATATTTTCTTAAAAAACTATTTAGTCAACATTCCACTAATCCGCATAAGGTCAATTTCTGCCATTTTAGCTTCAAATTTGGAAGCGACCGAACGGAATATAGCGTTTTCTAAAACTTGCTGTATTTGAGCCAATTCAAGGATTGTGGAGCGACTAAGGCGATAGCGTTCCATAGCAATATTGATGCTTTGGCGGGCTATTTGTGCATTGTTCTCTTCTTCTTTTAAAATAGCAATAGCATTTTGAAAGGTAAGATAAGCCAAATTCAGGGAATTAACCAAGTCAATTTGAAGTTGCTGAGTTCGCAATGTATTGGATTCTATTTCAATTTTAGCATTATCAGTTTGTCTTTTGATATTTCCGCCATCGTAGAGTGGGTAGAGTAGGGAAATACCCGCATTCAAACCCGTATTTTGATTGACTAAAAATAGACCCGCTGTATTGTCCTGACGCCCCAAATTAAAAGATGAATTGAAGGTAAGTCGAGGTTTTCTTAATGCTTCTATTTGTTTCTGAACCAGCATCGCAACGCCTGTTTGCTTTTTTAAAAGGCTGATATTGATGTTTTTTTCAACGATTTCATTTCGAAGTGCTGTAAAATCGTAGTTTTTAGAAATATCAAAAGTATCTTTTACGTCAAAATTAAAATCGGGTTGACTACTTAAAAACTGATTTAAAACCAATTTGGCAGTGGCAATTGCTTGTTTTTGGCGCAATAAACTCGTTTTTTGAACATTTAAATCCGTTTGCGCTTGCAATACATCCAATTGATTGCCTTTTCCTACTTCTAAGCGGGTTTGAGCGATGCGGAGGCGTTCTTCGTACAGATTCAATTGTTCCTCCAAACTTTTATAAAGCTCTTGCTGACGGACTATATTGAAATAACCGCGCATGACATCATACACTATTTGTTCAGAACGAATGCGCAAATTGATTTCACCAATGCCTTGCAATTCTTTGAGCCTATCGAGTTCGAGATACATTCTTTTTCCGTCGTACAATAACCAACTCAGCTGAACACCCGCGGTGAGGTTATTTGTTAAATTAGTACGATTAATCTCATTGCCATTTGATAGTTTCTGATTTAAATAGCCGAATGAAGGCGTTTCAGTAGCCACTAAATTGACCGTAGGTAAGAAGCCTGCATTGCCTCTGACTGCATTATTCTGAGCAATTTTAACATCATTTTGACCTACTTTGATACCTAAATTTTGCACTAAAGCCTTTTGAATGGCTTCATCGAGCGATAAAGTGGCACTTTGGGCTTCATTTTTAAAAGGTAAAAAAAGTAGGATAGTAACTATAACAATTACTTGTATGCAGTCATAGTTGCTATTTTTTTTATTAAAACAATTATTCATAAGTTTTTGACTATCAATATTTTATTGACTTTTTAAATAGAAACTTTACATTCTAAAAGGGCATGGAGTGATGGGAAGGTTTGAAATCTTTCTATCACTAAACGTTTACGCCAGTACCCCCTCAGTATTTTTATGAGTTTTCGGCTTATCATCTGCCATTTCTTCTTCCACTACAACTTTATGCTTCCGAGCCAAATACGCATACATAGCCGGGATAACATAAAGCGTCAAAGTGAGTGAAAACAATAAACCACCAATAATCACGATGCCCATTCCCATACGGCTTTTTGAACCGGCTCCCAACGCCAAGGCAATTGGCAAAGCACCCAACATGGTGGCTAAAGAGGTCATAACAATAGGACGGAAACGAGAAACTGCAGCTTCAACAATGGCTTCAGCTTTAGACATGCCTCTTTCACGCAATTGATTGGCAAATTCAACGATTAAAATACCATTCTTAGTCACCAAGCCAATGAGCATGATAATACCAATTTGAGAGAATATATTTAAAGTTTGATTGAAATACCAAAGTGAGAACAAAGCGCCACCCAAAGCCAACGGTACCGTCAACATGATGATGAATGGATCAATGAAACTTTCAAACTGAGCCGCTAATATCAAATAAACCAATAGCAAAGCCAAAACAAAAGCAAAAGCTGTATTGCTCGAACTTTCCGCAAAATCTCTTGAAGAACCCGTTAATTCAGTTGAAAATGAATCATCCAATATCTTTTTAGCCACTTGATTCATCACGGCTATGCCATCACCCATGGTTCGCCCAGGAGCAAGACCAGCCGAAACTGTAGCCGATTTGTAACGATTATAGTGGTACAACTGAGGGGGATTAGAGCGTTCTTCCACTTTCACGATATTATCCAATTGTACCAAATCACCTTTTCGGTTGCGAACGTACATGGATTTCATATCCAATGGCTCATCTCGATTGGCTCTATCCACTTGACCAATGATCTGATATTGCTTGCCACTCATGTTAAAATAACCATAGCGCAAACCACTCAATGACAACTGTAAAGTTTGAGCCACGTCAATAACATTGACATCCAAAGAACGTGATTTTTCACGGTCAATATTGATGTATAACTCAGGTTTATTAAATTTTAAATTCACATCCACGTTAGAAAAAACGGGGCTTTTACCCACTTCATCCATAAATTTGGGTAATTTATCAATGAGTTTATCAAAATCGGGTGCTTGAATCACAAATTGTACGGGTAAACTACCAAAACCGCCCGTAGAAATGGTTTGTTCTTGAATGACGAAATTACGCCCTTCATTGAACTTGCGAGTGGCGGCTGTTAATTTAGTAGCGATTTCTTGCTGACTGCGTTTTCTCTCGTCAGGATCATTAAGCATCAAACGAATCATGCCCGTGTTGCCACTTCCTGTACCCATGAAACCAGGTGCAGTCATTGATATCATAACCCGTTTTTCAGGAACTGAATCTTCTAAAAAACCAACAAGTTTATTGATATACCTATCCGTGTATTCGTAAGTAGCGCCCTCTGGTGCAGTTATGACAAAGCGCATCCAGCTTCTATCTTCCAAAGGAGCTAATTCAGTTTGGAGATTTTTATTAAAAAACCAGATACCTACACCCATCAATAAAAATATTGGAAAGGCGAGCCACTTTGTTTTCATAAAGCCATTCAAACGGGCGCGATAATTATCTTCAACTGCTCTAAAAAACGGTTCTGTAACTGTATAAAACCACGTTTTCTTTTGACCTTTCCGCAATAGATAGGCATTGAGCATGGGAGTCAAAGTGAGGGATACGAAAGCCGAAATCAAAACTGACCCCGCCAAAACAACCCCAAACTCTTGGAATAATCTTCCAACAAACCCTTCCATGAAAATAACGGGTAAAAACACCGCCGCCAAAGTTACAGAAGTGGAAATAACAGCAAAGAATATCTCCCTTGAACCTTGAAAAGCGGCTTGAATGGGATCCATGCCTTCTTCTACCTTTTT
>JANMYC010001330.1:0-1870 GCA_031381715.1 Saprospiraceae bacterium | reverse complement strand
GAATCTTCGATCCTCCTTAACGGCGCTGACCATGGCGATTCGGACAAGCACGAAAGATTAGGGAACGGAGATTTGCTCGCGGTTCCATGCAAAAGAACTCCTGCGCACTCCACTGACGTGTTACGGACTGCTCTGCTCTTTCACTCCCATGAACCTCCCCAAGCTTAGCCTCCTCGTCCTGCTCGCGTGCTCCGCCGCGCTCCATCCAAATCTTTTTTTCCGAAAAAATTATTAGCGAAACATAAGATATTTGTAAAAAAGAAAAGTAATGTCTTCATTTATCCAATCACCACCACCATTCACCAATTTACAGATGGAATTGTTGAAAATATTTGACAGCCACTTATCGGACGAGGAATTGTTGGAAATAAAAATGTTCTTAGCCAAGCATTTTTTTGAAAAAGCCAGTAATGCTGCTGATAAAGTATGGGAAAATAATAAATGGACAGCCGCTGATGCGGTAAAACTATCAAAAGAGCATCATCGTACGCCTTACAAATCTGAAACTTTATGAGAATAGTTTCAGATACTAACATACTATGAATTTCTATACCCAACTCATCTCCTCCTAATTGGCTGATTCGTGATTTATTAGCCCAAAGATACACACTATGTGTCACAACTGATATTTTAGAAGAATATGAAGAAATTATAGAGCGTTTTTTAGGTTCTGAAACGGCTCAGAATTTTATGGAATTTTTAGAAATACTACCCAACGTAGAGAAAGTTACCAAGCATATTCGATGGAGGCTCGTTGTAAATGACCCAGATGATGATAAATTTGTTGATTGTTATCTATGGGCAATGCCAATTATTTGGTAACTCATGACAAACATTTCAATGGTTTGAAAAAACATACTTTTCCGAAAGTTAATGTTAAATCTTTAGAAGAGTTTAGAGAGCTATTTAACAAAATAGAATTATAGCATTTGCATTTTACTTTTGTAATCAATATTACTTTTCATTTAAAATTAAAATACAAACCCGAAAACAGTAAAGAAGTAAAGATTTTCGGGTTTGTATATGAGAAGGCACCCCCTCAGTATATCCACTGATTTACAATATTTTATTAAAAATCAAGCCCCCAAGCACTCAAAAACCATTCTATAAAAATCGGGATGCGATTGCCACGTTTGTCCTGTGACGTATCTGCCATCTTTGACGGCTTCATTTTTACCATCAAATGTACCACCACACGATTCTACCTCAAAGCGCACATTTTCGTAGCAAGTAAGGGTTTTACCTTTCACTAAACCCGCCGCAACCAATATCTGAATGCCATGACAAATGGAGAATATATATTTTTCACTTTTATCAAATTCGTGCACAATGCGTATCACATCTTTATTATGGCGTAAAAACTCAGGTGCGCGACCACCTAACAGTAATATTGCTTTGTAATCCTTGGTTTTGACATCCGAAAAAGCAATGTCAGAGGGGACAATGTAGCCCGGCTTTTCGATATAAGTATCCCATCCCGGTTCAAAATCGTGGATGACTAAATTGAGCCTTTTTATGCTGGGCGCAGCAATGACGGATTGATAACCTGCTTCTTCAAAACGGTGTTTGGCATAAAGGCACTCGTAGCTTTCGCCTGCATCGCCTGTGATGATGAGTATTTTTTCTTTTTTAGGCATAATTTGAGTTTTATATTTTCAATGGGGTTGAAAATACAAAACTATATGCATTTCGAGTTAAAATTATCGAGAAGTTTTTAACCCATGATAAGCTTATTTTATTGCTTTTTAAACTTTAACGCTTCCATATCCGCAACATCTTCTTCGGGGACTGTCACCGTGGCGTTATCGCATCCTTTACACACGCATGCAGCACAAACCTGACTGCTTCCGCAATCGGTTTTGATTGAAAG
>JANMYC010001315.1:0-1887 GCA_031381715.1 Saprospiraceae bacterium | reverse complement strand
CTTAAAATATCAGTTGCTTTCACCGCCTGTTCACCTGAAAATGAGCCACGAGTAGCTATAAATGCTTGATTATCAATCCAATATAAAATACCGAGAGAGCCATCCAATTTTTCAAAAACCTCAAAAGATTCATTTGGGATATGCTGATTTTCCATTTCACCAAGATTAAAAAACTTGGTAAACGGGCGCGCCACAATTCTGTTTTCAGCATCCATTATCAGACCTCTACACGCCAATGTCACCTCATTCCAAACCCGCTCATATTGCGCTTTGGGCGAATAATTATAGATAAAAAGTTCGTGCGTCGGATGCTTCTGCACATTGACATAACCGTTATTTATCATTTCTTTTAAAAGAGTCCAATTTTTCATTTTACTATTCAATTATGAGGTTTTGATTTTTCTCATTTTTAATAAAACAAAGTTAGATGCCTAACTACGCAAAGTATTTGCGTAGTTGAAAATATTTTGTAAATTTGTTTAAAAATATTTTAAATAGCTGATTATCAATTGTTTATGAGGCTATTTTTTTTATTAAAAATTAACTACGCAAAATGATTGCGTAGTTAAAATAATTTAAGAGTGGGCATAATTAAAATATCCCTATTACGCGCAGTTGAACCACGAATTTTACGAATTTAAGGATTACACGAATTTAGATGTTGACATTATTTAATCTAATTTCACTAATTAAATTGCCCTTAAGGGCAATTATTCGTCTCATTCGTTAAAATTGTGTCAACATCTAAATTCGTGTAATCCTTAAATTCGTAAAATTCGTGGTTGCCTTTATCTTTAATGGGCATTTATGCCCACCTCTCAGTTAAAATAATTCATACTTCAAAAATGCCTAAAAACAAATTAGCCTTACTCCGTTTTAAAACGATAGACCAATGCCTCAGAAATAAATACCGAAAATGGGCTTTAGAGGATTTGGTGCAAGCCGTTTCAGATGCTCTTTATGAATACGAGGGTATTGATTCGGGTGTTTCCACGCGCACGGTTCAGTTGGATATCCAGAATATGCGGAGCGATAAATTGGGTTATAATGCGCCGATTATCGTAACGGATAAAAAATTTTATTCATATGAAGATAAAAATTACAGCATCACCAATGCCAATATCAGCCCACAAGATTTGGATAAACTGAATGATGTGGTTAAAGTGCTCAATCAATTCAAAGGCTTTACGTATTTTGAGGATTTGAGTGAAATGATTGGTAAATTGGAACTCAAAATTATCAAGCAAAAGAACGAACAAAGGAGCTTTTTGGAGTTTGAAAAGAACGAATTACTGAGGGGGTTGGAGTGGATTGATTTTTTATTAAAAGCGGTTAAAAACGAGCACGTTTTAGACATTAAATACCAATCTTTTAAAGCAAAAACGGCTTCAATTATCACTGTTCACCCGTATTTACTCAAAGAATTTCGCAATCGCTGGTTTGTTTTATGCCGCAATAATAAGCGCAAAGCCGTTATGATTTTGGCTTTAGACAGGATGAAAAGTATTGAAATTAACGCCATTGAACCGTTCATAGAAGCCCATGATTTTGACGTTTCCACCTTTTTTAATGATGTCATTGGCGTCACTAAAACGCTCAATCAAAAAACGCAAAAAGTGGTATTAAAAGCCATAAAAAGAATTGCGCCTTACATAATCACAAAGCCTTTGCACACTTCTCAAACTATTTTAAAAGAGGATGAAACGGGCATTATTTTCAGCTTGGATGTCATCGTAAATATGGAATTGGAGCGCGAAATCTTAGGTTTTGGCGAAACAGTGAAAGTGCTATCCCCAAAATCATTGAAAAATACCCTTTTAAAACGAATGGAGTGGATGGTGAAGCAGTATGATAAAGAACCACCGAACGTTGATATTTAAATTCGTG
>JANMYC010001301.1:0-5051 GCA_031381715.1 Saprospiraceae bacterium | reverse complement strand
AACGAATTTTACGAATTTCACCCATTTACGTGTTGACATATTTACGCTAATTTCACTAACCTGCCTGTCGGCAGCCAAGTTCGATAAAATTCTGTCAACACGTAAATGGGTGAAATTCGTAAAATTCGTTAATTCGTGGTTCCATACACGTAATTGGGCTTTGTACGGATTTTAAAAAACTATTTAAAACGTAAAACGCACTTGCACTTTCATATCCGTCCGTTTATTGCCCAATATTTCATCCAAGCCACTGCTGAACGAATTTTGATTCGTTAGGCGCGTTTGGGCGATGCGGAATTCAGTTGTGCAATTTTTTAATGGCGAATAGGATAAATTGAAGTAAAATCGCGAACCTCTATAATAATAAGGTAGAACGGTGAAATTGTACATCAAATCGTTTTCGTAGGCATAAATCGCCGATGCATAATTATCAGTATCAAAAAACGCTAAACGGCTTGAAATACTGAGGGGGTGTCCAATCCGAGAATTCGGAACAGGGAATGTATAAGCCGCATCTTGCCAAACCACAAAACCCGTGCTTTTTTTATCGTCATTAAAAGATGAGAACTCGACCCGATTGCGTAAAATAAAGTCGTTGGAGATTTTGTATTGAAAATGCAGACGCAATTGGGTTTTGGTTTTATCAACGATAGTATTCACTTTAGCGGAATCGGCACGAGAAGAATTCTCTTGTTTAAGCTTTGTACGAAATTGCAGATACCCCTCAGTATTTTTAAGTTTAAAACTCGATTTTAGGAATAATTCATAGCCTTGCGAAGGGGCATCGGTTCTGAATCGAAGCCATTGGTATTTCCAAAAATCCATGTAAGCACCCAAAGCCCATTTTTTATTAAAAGCGTAATTCATGCCCAAATAAAAGCCATTTTCATCATTCACCCGCGAGGATTCCGCAAAGGGTTGGGCATTTAAAGCTTGATATTTTAACGAAAAAAAACGGTGTAAAGCGGCGATTGAAAACCGTTTATCCAAACCCAATAATATACCATTCGTGAAAGCAAAACCGAGATTATCGCTCATGGCAAACTCCCCGAAACTATGGACGTTTTTATAATTCAATTTATAATCCGTTGAAACGTTCAAAAGGGATTTTCCTCTAAAAAAATACAGATTATAAGGTTCGGGCTTGGGGTCAATCTTTTTATCAAACTGATTAAAAACGGCATTTAGCGCAATTGAACCCCTTTTTATATGTTTTAAAACGCGATTTCCAACGGTAAAAAGGCTCAAACTGTTTTTATCTTCTAACTCATTGCTGGTGCGATGCAAACCCACAAACTGTAAAGAACTCACCACGGCAGAATCATCGGAAGGGTCATTGATTAAGGGAGTGATGATGTTCGCATCCCGTTTTCGATAGGAAAACCAGAGCCCCCCCTCAGTATTTCGAGGCATTTTATATTCCAAAGCCACTCCGCGCATGAAATTAGATTCATTAGAAGAAGTGTATTGCTTCACTAAAGGTTCATTTTTTTCAATGCTCAGCACCAAAGCACTTTTACCGAGGTTAAAACCATTTTCATGAATCAAACCTTGCCCAAGTGAAATGGCATAATCACCTAAAACCAGTGTGTTGATTCCCTTTATGGGGTTTTTAATTTTGAAGTGAAAACTGGTAAAATCCAGATTGGGTCGCCATTTTTCACCCGCATCTTTTTCTAAAGTGACACCATAACTCAACCGATTGCCAAAACTATAGCGATAGCGCAGATAGGTTTTAAAACGGTCGCCAGTAAAACCACCTTCCGAAACATCCTTTTTAAAGCCTTTTGACGCTTCTAATCGGCGTTCTGTTCTCAGAAAAAGGTCATTTTTACCTCTTTTAAACCATTCTTTAATCGGTAATTGATAATCATCTAAGTCGCCATCAACGGTAATAAAAGGTAAAATACGGCGAATAATATCGAGGTCGAGAACAGACTGAAGTTCATAAAGCGTAAAATAAAGACCATATTTTACTCGATGTTGAATAATCCGCTGAATTTGCTCACTTGACAGCAGTTTGAGATTTTCAAAATCAGAAGCGGCGGCTTTATTAATATTGAGGGGATGGCGCACAAAATCTTGAAGGTGCTCAAATTGCGTGTCATAATCAAATGCATTATCATCATTATTGGCAACCGCGTTTTCAATAGCATCTTGAAAAACAAAAGCTATAGAATCCGTTTGAGCCTCAGAGTGGTGTTTAATGCATAAAATAATGGCAAATGGTAGTATAATCTTCTTAAAAATAGGTTTTGGGAGTTCTCTCATAGTTGTTTTGCTGTTTCTGAACGTCAAATTTATAATATTCAGAAATTCCAACCAAAATTATTTTGGATATTTATGAAATTTTATTTTAATTATTTGATAAATACAGAATTTAATATCTTTAAAAACAAGCCAAACAAGCAATCATTCTAAGTTTCAGTTATAAACTAAGTATATATTGAATTTCCATTCATAATTTAGAACTTTGTAACATCAAAAGAGAAATGAGAGGTCATATCTTTTAAAATTACCAATTATCAAACATCCCACAATCAACAATTATTAACCCATATAAGGCTCTTTTAGAGTTCCGCATAAAACAAAATTATCAACTGAATACACATTTAAAAAAGAGTTTTCTTAAATTAAAAGCCAATTAATTATGAACTTTAGGTTAACAATGAAAAGCCTCACGTTGGTGGGCTTAATGGGTAGTGCATCCCTTTTTGCATCAAACAATTCTAATTTTAAGACTGTAGAGGCTGATTCAGTAGCCCCCCTCAGTATTACAGGTCAAGTGGACGCCTATTTCAAGGCTTCATCTAACAAATTATCTGTGGCAAAAACATCGTACACCAGTCAAAGTGGTTTCGGTTTAGGTATGGCGAATCTTGTTTTGGCAAAAGACAATGGCAAAATCGGTTTCGTAGCGGACGTTATGTTTGGACCACGTGCTGAAGAAACCAACTACAACTACACGGGTAGCCCTGCATTCATCAAGCAATTGTTTGTAACTTATAAGCCAAGCGATAAAGTGAAATTCACGATGGGTAATTTTATGACTTTTGTAGGTTATGAGTTGGTAGAAGCTGCCAATAACTTAAATTACACATTATCATATAACTATACCAATGGGCCATTCTTTCACACTGGATTAAAAGCTGATTTTGCTTTGACTGAAAAGTTGGGTGCTATGGTGGGTGTATTCAGTGTAACGGATACGAAAGGTAAATATGGCTTGATTAATCCAGCATTGGATGTAAATAAAAAATATGTAGGTGGTCAATTATCATACGTAAGCGGACCTTTCAAGGTGTATTTGAATGGTTTGTCGGGTAAAAATCCAGACTCATCAAAAACGACTACCTTGGATATCACTACAAGCTTGCAGGCAACTGAAAAGTTCGGTATCGGCTTGAATATCATCAACGTTAAAGAAACAAAAGAGAAGACAGATAAGTCATTCACAGGCGGTGCTGTGTATTTAAACTATGCTTTTGCGCCAATTTTTACTTTGGCAGTGCGCGGTGAAATGTTTAAGGATGCCGATGGTTGGAAATATAGTGCAACTGATAACACCATCACTGCCTTCACAATTTCAGGAAACATCAAAATTGATGCTTTCACCATTGTTCCTGAAATCCGCATTGATTCCGCTAAGAAAAATATCTGGGTAAATGATAAAGGTGCAGCTAAAGGAGGCGAAACAGCTTTCATTTTAGCGGGTATTTATAAGTTTTAATTTAAAGTTAGTTAGTTTTCAAATTGTATGAAAGAAACGAGAGGTTGTGAGATTTGGAAAGACTCATGTTTCAGAAGTCTCATTTCCTCTCTTTTTTTTAACTGTTTAAATAGCGGAGTTAATTGAAGAATAAAACAGTAAATATTTAAATTTACTGAAAAACATAAAAAAGGCAAAATCAGATTTTTTTTTACCTTTAAATTCAATTTTAAGATAAATAATTGTAAATTTGCCCAACTTATTCAAGTGATGAATCAAATATTGGGCAATTCGCCAAGCTTTTTCCAAAAAAACGTGTTTTATATGTCGCCATTGCGCCATCAAGCTAACGGCATGACTGAGGGGTCTTCCCACAGCGACATTTAGTCGCCTATACTTTGTAAAGGTCAACCGGCTCTTACAAAGTACAGTTTTAAATATCCATTTGAAATAAATTTTTATTTAAATATAAAAGATAACTAAAAATCAATTATTCATCAAATTCAAATTTCTGTTAACATGAGTCTTTCCAGATTTAATGCCCTTGACACTATTTTCAATCGTTCAGAGTATGATTTTGAATATAGTGAAATGCCCGCAGAGAAAATTGCTGACTTTTACGGCGAAAACGTATTCAACGATACTGCTATGAAAGCCTTTATGGATGAGCAAACGTATTTAAGCGTCAAAGCAGCTATCCAAAATGGTACTAAACTAAACCGTGAGGTGGCGGAAGTAGTGGCTAAATCCATGCAAGCATGGGCACAGGATAAAGGTGTTACGCACTTTACGCACTGGTTCCAACCGTGGACTGGTAAAACGGCTGAGAAGCATGACTCTTTCTTTAACTTAACGCCTGACGGTAAAGTTTTCGAAGAATTCGGTGCAGATGCCTTAGTACAGCAAGAGCCTGACGGTTCTTCTTTCCCTTCTGGTGGTATGCGCGCTACTTTTGAAGCTCGTGGATACACAGGATGGGATCCTTCATCTCCAGCTTTTATTTTTGAATCTAACGCGGGTAAAACTCTTTGTATTCCGACTGTATTCTTTACTTATACAGGCGACGCAATGGACTATAAATTACCATTGTTGCGTTCACAAGAAAAATTGAACAAAGCAGCCGTTGCTGTAGGTCAATATTTTGATAAAAACATCACAAAAATTACTACAACTTTAGGTTGGGAACAAGAATATTTTGTTATTGACGAAGCTCTTTATAACCTTCGCCCTGACTTGATATTGACAGGCCGTACTTTAGTGGGTAAATTACCGGCTAAAAACCAAAACTTGGAAGACCACTACTTCGGCTCTATCCCTGAGCGTATTTATGCGTTCATGCGCG
>JANMYC010001283.1:0-8710 GCA_031381715.1 Saprospiraceae bacterium | reverse complement strand
TGTAAAAAATGCAAGTGATTTCACTCTCGAAACTGCGGAAGAATTAGTGGATGGCATGATCAGCAACGGTGAAAAATGGCAAAATGTAGCGGCAAAAGCTATGAAAAGCGGTCTTAAATTGGCAGAAAGACAACAAGAGATTACTTTTTCAACGCTTGAAGCAGTGAAAGGTCAATTGGGTCATACAGCTGTTCGTTTGAGAAATCTCTTCAAAAATAACTAAATTACTGAGGGGGTATCCCAATTAATGAGTTTGGGTTTTGTGTCGGAAAGTACTATATAAAACCCAAGTTTAGTGAAGTTGTTGTATTGTTTTAATCTACATTACAACAACTTCGCTTTTTTATGGTTTATGATATTAGACGGTGTTTATTGATAATTTGATATTTCGATTTTTGGACATAAAATATTGATTATCAATTGAATACCTGACTACCTTAGTATCTAAGAATATCGACTTTAGAATTACCAATTATAACAACAGAACATCATGGCAAAGAAAAACAGTACTCCTCCAAAAGAAGAAACTCCAATCAAAAAAACAGCCAATACCATTATCATGAGCGCGGGAACTCAGATAATCAAATCTTCTTTGCATACCACAAAGAGCATCTTTGCATTATACAAAGAGGCTGGTTGGGATGCCATGAAGTACGGTAAAAAACTTTTCAAAGAAACACTTAAACTTACTCTCGACAATCAAAAAAGTGTAGTCAACACATCAAACAAGGCCATCAAAGAAACCGTAGATGTAATTCGACAGAACCGCAATGAGGAAAAGAAGGAAGTTGTAGTAGAGAAGAAAAAAGACCTCACGATTGACGAATTATTAAATTCATAAAAATCACTCGAAATCATGCGTATTATTCTTTTTACAGGCAAAGGAGGCGTTGGTAAAACAACATCAGCCGCTGCCACCGCTATGAAAGCAGCCCAACGAGGTATCAAAACCCTTGTTATTTCCACTGACCCTGCCCACAGTCTATCAGATGCCTTGGATATAAAACTGACACCTGAACCAACCGAAATAATGCCCAATCTTTTTGCGCAGGAGTTTGACGTGTATTATTCGATGGAAAAATATTGGGGCAATATGCGCAATTTGATGCAAATGGTTTTCCGCTGGAAAGGTGTCAAAAACGTGGTCGCTGAAGAGTTGTCGGTTTTACCTGGTATGGAAGAAGCTTCTGCTTTTTTGTGGTTGGAAAAATATTATAACGAGGGTATTTATGAACTTATCATCATCGATAGTGCGCCCACTGGTGAAACTTTGACTTTATTATCGCTGCCACAGGTAGTCAAATCATGGATGTCAAAGGCATTCTCCGCTCAGAATTTTGCGGTTAAAACAGTTACGAAAGGCGTTAGAATATTCACAGGTGTCCCTTTGGATAAAGGTTTGGAAGAATTGGATGAAATGTTTAATAAATTGGAAAACATCCAAAAAGTATTCCTTGACCCAGAAATTACGTCCATTCGTATTGTTACCAATCCGGAGCGTATGGTTATCAAGGAAGCTCAACGCGCTTACACTTACTTACAATTGTACGGATATAATGTGGACGCTATTGTGGTCAACAGAGTTTTACCGGAAGACACTGGCGGTGAAACGTTCAAATCTTATCTCAAATCGCAAAAGCAATATCTTCAAGATATAGAAGAAAATTTCAGCCCGATTCCCATTCTGAAAGTTTTACACCAAGGGCAAGAGGTTTTTGGCACTGATTTATTGGATAAAATTGGTGATGCCATGTACAAAGGCATTGATCCAGTCGCAGTTATGCATTTGGATAAACCATTTGAATTCATCGAAAACAGCGAAGGTTATTTCGTGAAAGTACGCGTACCGTTTATTACTGAAAAAGATATTGAGCTTAAAAAATTCGGCGATGAATTGGTGATTGATTTGGGGAATCGTCGGAAATCCATCATGTTGCCTCGTTTTGCTACTTTTTTGAAATTGAAAGAGTACCGTTTCCAAGCGCCGTGGCTCGTTATTTCATTGATAAAATAGTTGTTTTAGAATTGTAATATTATGGAAAACATAAAAAAACCATCATTTTTCTTGTTTTTTACTGAGGGGGTACGCTTTTTCATTGATTTTTTTCGCTGTCTATTTTTCCTTCGGTCTTATCGATTTACCACAAAAGGTGATGGGCATCCCGTCTTGGTTGTGCCAGGCTTATTGTGCAGTGATTTTTCAACTCGGCTTTTGCGCAATTTTCTCAATAAATTGGGTTATGCCGCTTACGGTTGGGAATTGGGTATCAATTTGGGAAATTTAAAAGATTTGCGGGATATTAAGCGTTTAGAAGCCCGAATTGATGAGATTTATAAGCAACACAATGAAAAAATCACTTTGATTGGTTGGAGTATGGGCGGAATTTATGCAAGAGAAATCGCTAAAATAAAGCCTGAATTGTTCCATCAAATCATTACTTTAGGGAGCCCTTTTGCGGATTCATACGCCCCCAATAATGTTTTATGGCTATTTAAATACATTCAAGATCCCGATGATTTGGATAAAAAATGGCGGGATAGTTTGCCGACTCCTGCATCTATTCGCACCACTGCGATTTATTCAAAACAAGATGGGCTTGTGCCCTGGGAAATATGCAGAGAGCAACTGGAAGATAATTTACATCAAAATATTGAAACAAAAGGAAGCCATTGGGGCTTGGTCACTAATTATGATGTTTTTAATATTATTGCTCGCCAATTAGAGTATTATGAATTAGAAATGAATTCAAAAACCAAAGAATCTGATTCGTTCCATTCTTTGAATAATGGACAAAAGTATCCTTATTTGGCATGAGTAAGTATGATATACTGTTAAGCTTATTGAATGTATTTACTTACCCAAAAATAGACAATAAAAAAGTCCTTTCAAAACGATACGTTTTAAAAGGACTTTTTTATTATTCCCTATTTTAAACCATGGATAAAAGTTGTAAAACTACAAATCAGCCTTTGTCGGCAGAAAAGGTTCATGAATTACACTAACTTAATTTCAAACTGTAAATCTACTGAGGGGTATATTGTCCAAAGCTGCTTGTATTTCACCTAATAGCAGACCGCTGCCACCACCAAAATGCTGAACAATTTTAATAGTAGGTTTGTGTTGAGTGAAAATAGCCCTAAAATGCGCTTCACTTTCTCGCTCAACTCCACCGCCAATCAAAACAATATCAAAATCCTGTTTTTGAAAAAATTCAATTGCTTCGGTATCATCGCCTGTACCGACGCCTTCCCAAGCTTCATTTTTATTTATGAGTCTCAGTACTGTCTGCAGAATTTCAGGATGTCTGCCTATGACTAATATTTGTACTTTTTTCATATTTCTTTAACAAATTGATCAACCGTTTTTCTACTTCTCGGTGACAATTCTCTGGTTTTAAAAGGCTCAATTAATTGCTCCGCATCACCTAAATAACCCAATGCAATGACACAAACAGGCATTCTATCTTCATCTAAATTGAGTATTTCAGTGGCTTTTTCTCTATCAAAACCGCCCATTGGATGCCCAAATATATCCAAAGCACGGGCTTGAAGCAATAGAGTAGCGTTTGCCATACCCAAATCATGCAACGCTGAACCATTTGCGTTGCCGTTGGCTGCGAAGGTTTTACGAGCAACTGTTACTACCAAAGCCGCTGCATCTTTTGCCCAAGGCTGGTTGCCACCCATCAGTGATTCCCATATTTTTTGAAACCCCTCAGTACCTTTGTGGGCGTAGTAAAATTCCCACGGCTGCTCATTATTAGCACTTGCTGACCATGATGTCGCTTCAAAAATAGTATTCATTGCTTCATTACTGATGCTTTTTTCAGAGAAAGCACGAGGACTGAATCTGTCGGTTATAAATGGTGCAACATCGAATTGTGTATGCGCTGACTTAATTTTGGTTGTTTCAATAGTTTCTAACATACTTATTTTATTATTATTTTTAAAAAATTAACCTTCAAATCCGGCACTGATATGACTACCATCACAATACGGTTTATTACTTGATTTGCCACAACGACAAAATGCTGTTACTTTATTTTTGTGGGTTTCATTTCCTTCCCTATCTTTTACAATGATGTTGCCATAAACGAGCAGTGGTCCATTGGGTACGACTTCAACAATGCTTTCGGCACTTACTTCAACATTTTTTTCTGCTTCGTTGTTCAAATAAAAACTTAATGCCCCTGATGGACATTTTTTAACTTGCTCAATGATGCGTTCAGTGCTTGCTGCTTCGGGTTTTATCCAAGGTCTTTCCGATGGATTAAAAACTTCAGGTAATCCTGTTGCTGCATGCCAACAGATGCGTGAATGGATACAAGTATTTGGTTTCCAAACAATTGTAACTTCACCATTGGTATATTTTTTTGTGATGTCATTCATTGGTTTCGTATTTTTATCAAAGATAAAAGTTAGTTTTGAAAAAGCGAGGGTTTTATATTGTGTTTTTCCACCCCTCAGTATTTTTCTTATTTTGGATTTATTTGGATTTTAAGTTGATAAAAAATCCAACCTCCGCACCCCATTTCAAGTGATATGGATATTTAACAACGCCTTTAATTCCTCAGTTTTCGTATTGACCGCCATAGGCTTCAAGTTGAAAGACTTTTGGAAATAATGTAATGACTAAAACACTAATAAGGTGTGTTGTTTTGCAACCCATATCCCTTTTTACTTTTTAAAAGCCTCCAAAACCCGTTTTACCATTCCATCCAAGGCTTTATTGTCTATCCAACGGACGACCATGACTAAATCATGCTCAGAATCCACGTAAATCATATTCGTTCCGTTGCCCAAATGGTAGTAACTACTGAGGGGGGCTGAGGGTAGAGCTTTTTTATCCGTATTGAGGAAATAATTCATGAATCCGTAGTCGGTTTTACAACTGGTTGGGGTCGTGGATTGTTTAATCCAGTCTTCTGAAATCAATTGACGACCGTTCCAACTACCTTTATTCAAGGTTAAAAGACCAAAACGGGCCATATCTAAGGCATTAATGAACATCCCACCGCCCCAATGTCCGCCACCACTGACTGATTGGACGGGTTGACCATCTAACACAATCCATGCATTGCGATAACCTGTCCAACGCCATGTATTCGATGCGCCAATGGCATCCATAATGTTCTCTTTTAAAACTTGTGGTAAAGGCTTCCGCCAAATACTGGTGGCTGCCAGCGCTAATGCATTGACCCGAACATCATTGTATTCATAAGTTGTTCCTGGCTTGTTGCGGGGACGATTCAACCATTTAGAAGCATCGGCATCGGGGCGGTCTGCCCATTCAGGTTTGCCCCAAAGAGTGCCTTCCCAGTCGCTGGTTTGGCGTAAAAGGTTGTCCCAAGTGATGGTTCGGTTGTGCGGCGTTTCAAAAGGGGTTAAAAGTTCTGGTTTTCCGAAATCATCGGCTGAACGCATGACGGGCTGATTGTACATTTCGATGGGCGGAACGTAAGGCGCAACGATGTCATTGACATTATTAATCAACCCTTTATCTACTGCTAAGCCTACAACAGTTGAAAGGAAACTTTTTGTCACACTATGGGTGATATCGCAGCGTAAAGGTTCGCCCCATTCCGCTACAATATAGCCTTTATGGATGATTATGCCGGTTGGTTCTCCACGGTCGGCGAAGGGACCAATGGCATATCCGAAGGGCTCTTTTCCAAAGGATTGATAGTGTGATTGCTCCATGCTTCGAGGATTTTTTATTTCATTTTCCTTATGAAAAGCAATGGCTTCTTGAATTTTTAAGCTGTCCAAACCCAATTCTGAAGGCATTTTACGCTGCCAATACTGAGGGGGTGGGAAATATGCTTTGTTTTTAATGGCATTTGTTTTTTGAGCCATTAATGATGCGCTCAATAGGAAAAGTAAACTGGTTAATTTTATAGACATATCAATAAGTGCATTTTATTTTTTACAAAATGGTTTAAAAGAACATTTTAAGGTATTTGATGATGTTGCATTCATGTTTCTTTAAGATTTGACCCAATGTAATAATTTCTGATAAATTCTGTAATACTATTCACCAAACGGAGGAATTGACCCACTTTTTAACCTTGAAAATTACTCTTGTGAGTTTGAAATATTGCTTCAGTATCTTGATTGGGCGCATTTTAAGGTTAAATTTATCAATATATTGTTAAAATTAAATATTAGATAGGTTAATTATGTAACTTTTATTGATATATACGTAAACAAAATGTTTAACTATGAGAAAAGATTTTTATTTCCTTTTTTTTAATTCTCTAAAAGTTATAATCGATGTTTACAAATTTAAAAACAATACTCATAACACTCCTTTTGGTCTGTTCTTTTGCCCTCGGAGCCCAAATACCTAAGTGGGAAGTAGGCAGTTTTTTAGGTACTTCACAATACCAAGGTGACATTAATAATGATGGGTTGAAGGAGTTGCACGTGGGTTGGGGTGCCGTTGCAAGGCGTCATTTGACTAATAACTTCGCCTTACGGGGTAATTTACTGGCTGGTTACATGACCGGAAGAGATGCCAATATTGAACGTTTGAAAAGCCGTGGTTTTAGTTTTTCTTCGCGGGTAGCAGAGTTTTCTGTGGTGGGCGAGTACGATTTATTGGGTCACAAACGCTATAATGAAGGCACTTTTAGCAAAAAAATAAGCCCTTATGCGTTTGGTGGTGTGGGCGCAATGTTCACTATTGAAGCCAAAACGTTTTATAACGATGCCGAGCCACGGAATAGGAACAATCTTACAACGGCTGATCAGGGTCAAGCGAAAAAGAATGCGTTTATAGCAATGCCACTTGGGGCAGGTTTGAAAATTGATATTTCTGAAAAATGGGGGCTGAATCTTGAAGTCGGGAAGCGATTTACGTTTAGCGATTATGTGGATAAAATAAGCCAGTCGGCTAATCCTGATAAAAAAGATACCTACCTTTTTGCGGGGGCAATTGTATCGTACCGTTTTGGTTTTACAAATGCAGAGCCCAAAATGCCAAAATCTGCCGAAGCTGCAAAGCCTGCACCTAAAACTGAGGCGGCAATAACGAAAGAAGCTGCCGCTGCCCGTGAAAAAGCAGCTTTGGAAGCAAAAGAAAAAGCGCTCGCAGAGGCACAAAATAGAGCTATTCGTGAAAAAGCGCAGGCTGATGCCCGTGAAAAAGCAAAAGTAGAGGCGGAAGTGGCAGCCAAAGTTGAAGAAGAAGCCAAAGCTAAGGCGGAAACCGAAAAATTAACGATGGATTCGGACGGTGATGGTCTCGTTGATGCCAAAGATAAATGCCCAACTGAGGCGGGAAAAGCTGCCAATAACGGTTGCCCCGATGCCGCGGATGTTGTTAAAAAACAAGAAATTACTGAGGGGCCTGTTGAGCTGAAACAAGTTCTACAATTCGAGACAGGAAGCGTGAAAATAAAGGAAAGTTCTTACGCTCTTTTGGATAAAGTGGCTGAAACGTTGGTCAAAAACCCTTCTATGAAAGCGTACATCACGGGACATACAGATAAAACGGGTAATGAAACTGTTAATCAAAAACTAAGTACGTCACGGGCAAATATGTGCATGATTTATTTGAGTGAAAAGGGTGTTGCTACCAGTCGCCTTAAAACTGAGGGCTTGGGTTCTTCAAAACCGATTACTACCAACGCGACTAAAGAAGGACGGGATAAAAACCGTCGTGTTGAAGTAGAGGTAAAATAAAATGATAATTACGTTTTTAGGGTTTTATATGAAATAATAATGTTAATCTATTTTGCGGTTCAAGTTTAATACTTGAACCGCGTTTTTTTTATGGCTTTTAAACTAAAAAAAAAGTACCCGTGAATGGATTTAACCACGGGTACTTTTGTTTTTTTTAAGAAAATAAAAAATCAATCCCTCCTCGGAGGCGGTGGATTGCGCCTGTCTTTGGGCATTAATAGATGCTGAACGGCTCCTAAAAGTAAATTATCCAATTTCGCTTGTTGCTTAGGCGTACAAATTTTCCTCAAATCCTCAAAATGGTGGTAGGTGATGGATTCTATTTCTTGCTGTATTAAACCTATTTCGTGAATAGTGGAATCTACTGCAACGGATTTGGAAGAATAGAGCATTCGACGCTTTTCTGCCATCAATTGCAAAAGACTGTCGTTACTGCGGTGGTGTTGTTTTTTTAATATTTCATAAGTATCCAATTGTTTATTATCTAATTGGAGTTCTTTTTCTAAAATTTGGAGGGGTCTGGGTGGTCTATTATCGTTGAGTGGTCGTTTTAACCAAAATAAAATCAGCGTTCCTGAATTAATGAGCAATGCTGCTACGACCAGATATTTGAGCCAATTATTTTTCATTTTAAAAAGGGCGTTTGATTATCAAAGTATGTTTCATAGAGTATTTGTTCGGTGTTATTGTTCTTTATTTGGAGTTTTTCGGAACTTGAAAATAAGATAGTACCGATATTAACGCCGCCAATAATCAATAAGAGAGCTGACCCGATGGCTAATTCTCTCCGAGTTTTTGCTATTCTTATGCGCTCTTTTACGATACGATGGCGTATTTGCTCATACATACCTTCGGGAGCGTTGATGCGTTGTTGAAGTAATTTCTTATCGCTGAAGTTATCCATTTTATATTGTTTAGTGATTTAGAAACTTATAATCGTCAATACTTGCGGTCACTTCAAATATTTCTGTAAATTCTGTTTGGCTCTAAAAAGGAGCGATTCTACTGAGGGGATGGTCGTCTG
>JANMYC010001235.1:0-3093 GCA_031381715.1 Saprospiraceae bacterium | reverse complement strand
CAGTACCCAATGCCCAACTTGGAATGGCAATTTGGAAAGCTATTATTTTATCAATAATTGACTGAACAGCAATTCCTCGGCGGCTTAAAAGTTCAGCTGTATATTGAAAACGGAATTCATGTTCAGCTCTGTTTTTATGGTTGTATTCTTCTATATGGTCTTTGATAAACATTTTATAAAGGGTATTTCTTGTTGTAAAATATATTTTATTCGTGCCATCCCGATTCTCAGGATGGCACGGGTCTGGGCAAAAGATAAAAGACCGTCTTTCATCTTAAATCTACCCATCTTAAGTCTTATCTCAAAAATGCCATTGCCACACCGCCATCTACATTGAGTACATTACCCGTTGATTTTTTTAATAAACCTCCGACAAATGCAAAGCATGCATTGGCAATATCCTCTGGTAAAATTGCTTCGTTTAAAAGGGTGCGTTTGGCGTAATACGCTGGCAATTCTTCAACTGTGATGCCGTACGCTTTAGCACGACCTTCCGCCCAACCGCCTGCCCAAATATTGGAATCAGCAATAACGGCATCAGGATTCACGGAATTAACTCGGATTTTATCGCCGCCCAATTCGGCTGCTAATAAGCGAGACAAATGCGCTTGAGCCGCTTTTGCTGAGCCATAACCTGCATTATTGGGTCCCGAAACCACTGAGTTTTTAGAAACGATATTGATAATATCGCCACCAACGTCCTGTTTGCGCATGATTTCAACCCCGTATTTGGATACAAGGAATTGACCTTTTACTAAAATATCGTATAGTTTATCCCAATCGCCAATGGTATGGTCTGTCAATGGTTTTGATAAGCTGATACCCGCATTGTTCACGATGATGTCAACGCCGCCGAAAGCCAAAGCCGCTGCCTCAAACGCATCTTCAATCGTGTGCGAATTGGTCACGTCCATGATAACCGTCGAAGTAGAATCTTTACCAAATAGCTTCACAAATTCCGCTTTTGCAGTTTCCAAACGTTCAGCGTTGATATCGTTTAATACAACACAAGCCCCTTCTTCTGCCATTTTTTTAGCAATTGCTTTTCCGATGCCACCCGCGCTGCCCGTTACCAAGGCAATTTTGCCCGAAAGGGCTTTTGGCTTAGGCATACGCTGCAATTTTGCTTCTTCTAAAAGCCAATATTCAATATCAAAAGCTTCTTGCTCAGGCAAGCCCATGTATTCAGAAACCGCCTCAGCACCACGCATAACGTTGATGGCATTGATGTAAAATTCCGACGCCACTCGAGCCGTTTGTTTGTCTTTCGCAAACGTGAACATACCGACTGTCGGATATAAAATCACAACTGGATTCGTATCACGCACTGCTGGGCTATTTGCTTTTTTACAACGCTCATAATACGCTACGTAATCAAGACGGTATGCTTCAAATTGCTCTTCAATGTGCGCTTTTAACTCGCTTGCGCTTAAATTTTCAGGCGCATCCAAAACGAGTGGGCGAATTTTAGTTCTTAAAAAATGGTCGGGACAAGATGTACCCATTGGGGCTAATTGGTCCAAATCATTTGAATTGATGAACTGTAAAACACGCTCATCATCGGTGAAATGACCTACCATAAGACGGTAGCTTGACGACAACCCCCTCAGTATTGGCGCCAATTCCGAGGCTCTTTTCTTACGGTCAGCTTCTGGTTTTGACTCCAAGCGTTGACCGCCGAACACTGGGCGTTTTTTACCATAATTTTCTTCAAGATATACCGAAGCCGTTTCAATCACTTCAAGCGTATTCATATAGCTTTCAAAAGCCGTATCGCCCCAAGTGAAAAGACCGTGACCGCCTAAGATAATACCTCTCAAATTCGGATTTTTAGTAATAGCCGCTTCTAATTGCAAGCCCAAATCAAAACCCGGACGTTGCCACGGCACCCACGCCATTGTGTCGCCCCAAAGCTCATGCATGATTTTTTCACCATCTTTACAAGCCGCTAATGCGATGAGCGCATCAGGGTGCAAGTGGTCGATATGTTTGTATGGTAAAAGACCATGTAACGGCGTATCAATGGAAGGCGCGGCGCATTTTGGGTCGAAAAGGCAGTGGTCAAAAAGAGTCACCATTTCATCCTCAAATTGCAAACCCCGGTAGCGTTTTTTCAACGCTTTTAATCTATCAACGTATAAGTTGGCGCAACCTTTTTTAGTCAATGTGCCAATGTCACCACCTGAGCCTTTCACCCACATTACTTCCACGTGCTCGCCACTAACTGGGTCGATTTCAGTAATTTTACAAGATGTATTACCGCCTGCGTAATTGGTCAAGCGCAAATCTGCACCTAATAAATTAGAGCGATAAATGAATAAATCCACTTCTTTTCCTGCCAATTCAGCCGCTTTTGCTTCATCCCATAGATAGCTCACGTGCTTGAATGTTTTCGTTGCTGCCATAAATTTTTTTAATTTAATCTGAAATTATGAACACTTAAGTAGTTGGGCTAAAATAACCAACAATTTCTTTTTTAAGTCGGCTCTAAAAATTACAGAAAATTCTCCGCTGCGCTCCGTATTTTCTGTAATTTTTAGCCCGACAGAAATTGTCGACCTGCCTGCCAGCAGGCAGGTTATTTTTAAACACCTACTTAAAAGTATCAAAAAGTACAAATAATTTCTAAGCTTTCTTTTAATTAAAACCTAAAAATCATTGGACATTATTTTTTATTAAACAATTTTAATAATGAATACTCTAAACTCAGTGCAATATTATTTGGATTTCGTCTTTAGAGGTATATCTTTTCTGATTAATTTAATGTACTTTTTGATATATCCATATTCAGAGTAACTACCCCTCAGTATATACCTGTTAAAAAAACTAAAAAAGCCCCTCGGACACATAAGTCACGAGAGGCTTTAAGGTATGTTATAGGATATAATTAATCAAGAATAACCATCTTCTTAGTGGCTGTATGTTCAGCCGTTTCTAAGCGATAGTACATGACGCCGTTGGTTTTTAATTCTGATTTATTGATGGAGATTTGGTTTAAACCCGCCTTGCCATCAACTTGCTTAGTCAAAATAGTTTGACCATCTACGGAATAAATAATTAAACGCGCTGGAGCATCTTGAGGTAAATTGAAAG
>JANMYC010001199.1:0-5994 GCA_031381715.1 Saprospiraceae bacterium | reverse complement strand
ATTTCACAACTTCTGAACTAATTTTACCCATAGCGACACTTGGCACGCCTTCTCGGTTGCCAAAAGAAGTCTTTCCTCCCGCCACGCACTCGTTGGCGAGGATGGCGAAAAGAATGGCTTCTTTAGCATCAGGGTTAATCTTTAGTTCAGAAGTTGTGAAATATTGAGGAGATGGCAATAGTTCTTTTATCCATTTCATCAAAAGTGGGTTGTGTGTACCGCCCCCGCTCGTAAAAATTTTCACTTCCGCAATCTCCTTTTCACTCATATTCATATCTTTAAAAAGGGATTTTAAGGTATCCGTTATCGTCTCAGCGGAGAAATAAGTCAAGGTGGCTAAAAGGTCAAATACTGAGGGGTATTCGTTGAGTTGTCCACATTGTATAGCGTTTTCCACATACTGAATGTTGAAAAGTTCGGGTCCTGTGGTTTTAGGCAGTGATTTTTCAAAAAAATCATTCCTTTTTAATTCCGTTAAAAGAGCGGGTAAAACTTTCCCCTGTGAAGCAATTTCAGCGTTTTCATCATAGGATTTTTTAGGGTAATAATGTCTTGTAAAAGCATCTATTAAGGTATTGCCCGTGCCTGTATCGGTCACTAAAACTTTATTGGCATCCAATGAAGCGGGTAAAAAAGTGAAATTGGCGATTCCTCCCATATTGAGCATGACCCTATTTTCCCCTTTTTTTGAGAAAATAAAATAATCACCGTACATGGCTAAGGGTGCACCTTCGCCACCCGCCGCTATGTGTTTTTGCCTAAAATCACTGATGGTAATAATGCCTGTTTTGACGGCTATATGGTCTCCATCCCCGATTTGAAGCGTTGCATTCGGGAATTTTTCTATTTTATGTAAAATCTTGGGCGTGTGGAAAACGGTTTGCCCATGCGAGGCTATCAAATCTACCCCCTCAGTATTGACGCCCCATTTATGTAAACAAGACTTTATCATTTCGGCGTGTTGCGTACCAATCCACGCATTGAGGAGCGTAAGTTGTTGAAAATCAATGTCTCTTTTTGCAAATATTTGCCTTATTTCATCTTTGAAATTATCGCCATATTCTACGGTTTCAAATGCCACTAAAGTAACCTTCGTTTTACTGCCACTGCTTTCAATCTTGCAAAGTGCCACATCCAAACCATCCAACGAAGTCCCGCTCATCAAGCCAATTATATGGCGAAAAGGCTTTCGAGCCAGATTATAAAGTTTTTTTACGTTATTATTCATGCCCGAAATTTAAATAAAAGACTTGAAAATGGCGCAATAAAGGTAAGAGATATTATTTTTGCATTTATGAATACTAAATTTTACGCCTCCACCAATTGGTTACCATGGCTTTTGATAGCCTTTATTTTATCATCTATATTTTTTAGTTTGATAAGTGAAGTATGGCTTTTAATAACGCTCATAGTTCTTAGTTTCCTTCCGATGATTATCGTGAAGCTCACGCTCAATGGCTATTTTTTAGTGGATAATTTTGAGGTAAAATATTGCTATGATCGCCGCGCAGGTCGTAAAACGAGCTTTTCAATACCGCTTTCAGATATTCAATCGGTGCAACGCCTGGGCAAATCCGTCGTAATAAATTATGATAAAGGGGAAACTTTTAATTCGCGTATTCATCAATCGGAGGCATTTGTGGCAGAATTGCTCAAATTTAATCCTGAAATAACCTTGACCAAGAATTAATTACCCTTTCAAAAGTTTTAGTTCAAAGTAGGGACAAAGTAAAAAATAAACTACCCAAGTTGGCAATTATATTGGTTTTAATAAAGGCAAATTGATTGAGAAATAATCCCGAGTACTCGGGATTTAAAAGCAATTTACCGCATAGTAAAACCAATAGAATTGTTAAATTGGGTAGTTTATTTTTTACTTTGTCCCTAAAAACCGATTCTTAATTCATGCCTAAAAAGGTAATTATAATCACGCCTGCTCACCCACTTCGTGGCGGCATTGCTGCATCGGGAGAACGATTGGCGAAAGCCTTTCTTGAGCAAGGGCATCAAGTGAAAATATATAGTTTTAGCCTTCAATATCCAAATTTTCTTTTCCCGGGAAAGACCCAATACTCCGATGAGCCTGCACCGCAAGATATTGATATTCAAACAGTTATCAATTCCATTAATCCATTTAATTGGCTTTCAATAGGTCGTAAAATTGCTCAAGAGCGGGCAGATATTGTTATTTGCCGTTTTTGGTTACCCGTGATGGCGCCTTGTTTGGGGACAATTTTAAGGATAGTAAAAAGGAATGGTATTTCTAAAATAGTGGGTTTGGTGGATAATATTGTTCCGCATGAGCACCGTTTGGGTGACCGCCCGTTAGCTCAATATTTCGTGAATGCCTGTGATAGTTTTATCGTGATGAGTCGCTCGGTGAAAGAGCAGATGAGACAGTTTTCAAACAGAAAATGTGAATATATTCCACACCCTATTTACGATAATTATGGTGAAAAAGTGCCCCGTACTGAGGGGGTAGACTTTTTACAACTTGCTGAAAATCAACGATATATACTATTTTTCGGCTTCGTTCGCCGCTATAAAGGCTTAGATTTATTATTAGAGGCTTTCAGTCAATTTAAAAAATACCCGAACGCTGATTTTCAAAATGTAAAACTCATCATTGCAGGTGAATTTTATGACGATGAAACTTTTTATAGAGATATCATTAAAAAAGAAGGACTTGATGGTGATGTCATAATCCGTTCCGATTTTATCCCTTCTGACGATATTCGCTATTATTTTGCAGCATCGGATTTGGTGGTGCAGCCTTACAGGTCAGCAACCCAAAGCGGTATTTCACAAATAGCCTATCATTTTGAAAAGCCAATGTTGGTTTCTAATGTGGGCGGTTTGCCCGAAATAGTGGCGCATGGAAAGGCGGGTTATGTAGTGGAGCCAAAGCCAGAAGCCATCGCCGAAGCGCTTAAAGATTTTTATGAAAACGATAAAAATGCCCAATTTACTGAGGGGGTCATCCAACAGAAAAAACGCTTTTCATGGGATGTTATGGTGGACGCTTTTTTGAAAATTTAAATGGTTTTTTTTAACACGAATTGCTCCAATTAATACACGAATTTAACCAATTTAGATGTTGATGCATTGGTTAAAATCGTGTATTAATTGGAGCAATTTATGTTTCTGAGATATTATGTTAGTTTTCAAAACTAATTCTTAAAAACTTAGCCCCCCCTGCCCCCAAAGGGGGAGTACCACTCGAAAATTGCCAAAATTGTGCATTTTTGGATATTTTTTATGTTTACTGGGCGGTACTCCCCCTTTGGGGGTAGGGGGGTTAAGTTTTAAAACTAATTCTTAAAATCGTTCTCCTTTCTCTGCCATATTTTTCAAAAGTTTAGGGATTCTGAACCTTTGTCCGTGTATTTTTTCATAAATACTGCATTTTGCCACAAATTTCTTGACGCCATAATCATTCACAAAATGCAATACGCCGCCGCGTACCGAAGGGAATCCCCAACCATAAATACTGCCCAAATTGGCTTCCGCTACGGATTTTATCACACCTTCTTGTAAGCACCAAAGTGCCTCTAAAACTTGCACAAAAAGGAGTCTTTCCCTTACTTCAATCGGGTCATACTGAGGGGTAGGTGCGTTGGAGTTTAAGCCTTTCCAAAGGCGGCGCTCGCCATCTCGCTGGTATTCATAAAAACCTGCTTTCACGTCACGTCCATTTCTGCCATCGTTTATCATCATCTCTAAGGTACTTGATGATGGATGCTTGACGTATTTGGGTCCATAAAGTTCTCCCGCTTGGCGTTCATATTCTAAAATTAAATCAAGGCTTAAATCGTCTGCCCAAGCCAAGGGCCCTATTTTCATCCCTGATTGTACTCCCAAATTTTCAATTAAAGCGGTTGAAAACCCTTCTTGAAGCATAGCAATACCTTCTAAAATGTAGGTATTGCGCACTCTGCCCGCATAAAAACCCCAACTATCTTTTACGATAATGGGTATTTTTTTAATCATTTTAATAAAATCAAAAGCTCGGGCAATGGTTTCATCGGTAGTAGCTTCGCCTTTCACAATTTCTACCACGGGCTCATCTTCAACGGGGCGGAAGAATCGCATTCCACAGAAATTGCCTGGGCGATTGGTCGTTTTTGCCAATTTTGTGATGGGAATTGAGCTTGTGTTGGATGCAATGATGCAATATTGGTCGAGATAACCTTCGGCTTCTTTGATAATTTTAGATTTCAGTTGCTGATTTTCAAATACAGCTTCAATGATAATATCGCAGCCTTCAAATTCCTCTACTTTTTCAGTCGCTAAAATGCGACTAAGGGTATTTTTCGCTTCTTTTTCGGTAATCTGTTTATTAGCGACGAGTATTTTTAATTTTTCATCCGAAAAACTTTTCCCTTTTTCTGCCACCGAGCGTGAAATGTCTTTTAAAACGACATTCAGTCCAGCTTGCGCACACGCATAGGCAATGCCCGAACCCATCAAACCCGCTCCGACAACACCCACTTTTTTAGGGCGAAATTTCCCAAATCCTTTAGGGCGATTTTCACCATGTTTTATGGAATTGAAATCGTACCAAAAGGCTTTGGTCATATTTTTAGCTTCCGGTGTCAAACAAACTTGAGTGAAATAACGGCTTTGAATGCGACAGGCGGTATCAAAATCTACTCTACTTCCTTCCACCAATGTGCTCAAAATGGCTTCAAACGAAGGAAATATATTGCGTGTTCGTTTGTATTGTTCGGCAGTGAGGCGGCGGATTGTAGCCCCTACTTTAGGGTCGCGAACAGAACCATCTGGTATTGTCTCCCCCTCAGTATCCCACGGTCTTCGATAGTCTTTATTGGCTAATAACCATTCACGCGCCTTATCCATCATATCACTTTCATTATCCGCAAGGTCATCTATTACACCTGACACGAGAGCCTCTTTGGGTGTATAATAATGTCCATCACAGACCACATGATAGGCTTTTTCAATACCCAATAGCCACATAAGGCGGATAATAGAGCCTCCACCGGGCATCAAACCAAGGGAAGTTTCAGGAAGCCCAATTTTAATATCTGATTTATCAAGTGCAATTCGGTGGTGACAAGCCAATGCCAAACCGAATCCAGGACCCAATGAAGTACCGTTGATAGCAGCTACCACGGGCACGCCGGGGCTCTCCAAATCTCTGAAAAATTGGGTTAGTTCTTGGGTGCTGTCGTATATTTGAGTTGGGTCTTCGCAATTGTAATAAAAATCCAAATCACCACCCACTAAAAAATTTTTCTTAGCCGATGTGATGATGAGACCCCTCAGTAAACCCTTGCTTTTTTCTTGTTTTAAATGCTGTAAAACAGGTAAAAAGGATTTTCCAATATCATGGCTGATAATATTGTACGTACTACCCGCCATATCTAAGGTAAGGGTGACTATATTGTTGGTATCTTTTTCGTAACGAATCATAAGTAAAATATTAGACAGCGCTAAAAACAAACGCAATTAATGAGAATCCAAATTTACCAACAAATTTATGATAATATGTGAAATATGGGTTTAAAATTCTGAAACCACGAGTTTATAAATCCAAAAGGTTTTTAGGTCTTGATTTTATTTCCCAAAGAAATCCCTTGAGTTTTAGTTCATCGTGGTTGGTAGTGCGCATTGGTAAAGCCTTCGCTTTAGGTTGCGTGAAAAACTTGATGGTTTCTACTTTATTATCGCCGAAATACATCAGCATTTCGGAGCAATCTACTTTATTAACGTTGATATACGCATTTTTTTCATCCATTGCATAATAGACCGATTCAGCATTGCCTTCGGTCAACATCCTACGTATATTATCGCCATCAAAAAAGGCAGTTATTTCTCTCCCCTTTATTTGATTATAATAAACTTCATCTTTAGAGTTAATAATTAGGGCATTGTTTTTAAGAAAAACACGGTCTATTTTCTTTTCTTTTAATAAAATGCGCACAGTATCAGCCGTCATTTGAGAGGTATCCGACCAAATTATGGGATTTC
>JANMYC010000304.1:0-8471 GCA_031381715.1 Saprospiraceae bacterium | reverse complement strand
TTTTTTTCAAGAGTCATTCTTAATATAAGAATGGCTCTTGTTTTTTATGAAACTGAAATAACAAAACGAGATTATCTCATTTTTTAATCAAAAAACAACATATTTTGTTTTTATTAAAATAATTAATACAAAATGTTTTATTTTTGTTTTTATTAATTAAGCTTAATTTTGTGCTTATAATTTTAAAAAGCAAATGGAATTTAAACTCATATCGAATTATGTGCCTACTGGCGACCAGCCTACAGCCATCAAACAATTAGAAGAAGGAATACTGAGGGGGGAGCGTGCGCAAGTTCTACTGGGTGTCACAGGCTCTGGGAAGACTTTTACTATGGCTAATATCATTGCTGATATTAACAGACCTACCCTTATTTTAACGCACAATAAAACCCTTACAGCTCAATTATATAGCGAATTCAAGCAGTTTTTCCCTGAAAACGCCGTAGAGTATTTCGTTTCTTATTATGATTATTACCAGCCCGAAGCTTATATATCAGTAACCGATACATACATTGAAAAAGACCTTCAAATCAATGAAGAGGTCGACAAGCTGCGATTGAGAGCCACAAGTTCAATTCTTTCGGGCAGACGCGATATTATAGTTGTTGCTTCGGTTTCGTGTATTTATGGTATGGGAAATCCAGAGGATTACAAAACGGGTATCATTCGTCTTCATAAAGGTATGGTCATTTCTCGAAATGCCTTTTTGTACTCATTAGTCGAGATTTTATACTCTCGTACTGAGGGGGAGTTAGGACGCTCTAATTTTAGGGTTCGTGGAGATACTGTTGATATTAACCTACCTTATGTGGATTATGGCTATCGCATCACTTTCTTTGGCGATGAGATAGAGGAGATAGATATGTTGGATGTGATTAGTGGAAAAAGAGGTGAAAGATTGGACGTAGCCGCTATCTTCCCTGCTAACCTTTATGTTGCTCCACGAGATAGGATTCACCAAATTATTCGAGAGATTCAAGACGAATTATATGAGCATGTGAAATATTTTGAAAAAGAAGGAAAATCCTCGGAAGCGCGCCGAATTGATGAAAGAACCAATTTTGACCTTGAAATGATTAAGGAGTTGGGATATTGTCAAGGCGTTGAGAACTATTCTCGATTTTTTGATAGGCGCAACCAAGGTGATCGCCCTTTTTGCTTATTGGATTATTTTCCGCCCGATTACCTCATGTTTATTGATGAAAGCCACGCAACTATTCCTCAAATACGAGGCATGTGGGGAGGTGACCGCGCACGCAAGCAAAATTTGGTCAGCTATGGTTTCAGATTACCAAGTGCCATGGATAATAGACCGCTCAATTTTTCGGAGTTCGAATCTCTGGTCAATCAAGTCGTATTCGTGAGTGCTACACCGGCGGATTATGAAATGGAACAGACTGAGGGGGTAGTCGTAGAGCAGCTAATTCGTCCAACAGGTTTGCTCGATCCGCCCATAGAAGTGCGCCCTTCCATTAATCAAGTCGATGATTTATTGGATGAAATACAAAAGCGGATTAGCAAGCAAGAGCGCGTGTTGGTAACGACTTTGACTAAAAGAATGTCGGAAGAATTATCCAAATACTTAGCGAAATTGAACATCAAAGTCCGTTATATCCACTCCGAAGTAGATACAATGGAACGGATGGAAATATTGAGAGATTTGCGTTTGGGTGAGTTCGATGTTCTGGTGGGCGTCAACTTACTGAGAGAGGGCTTGGATTTGCCCGAAGTATCTTTGGTGGCTATACTCGACGCCGATAAAGAAGGTTTTTTGAGAAATGCTCGCTCATTGACCCAAACGGCTGGTCGTGCCGCGCGTAACTCCAATGGATTAGTCATATTTTATGCCGATAAAATAACGGACTCTATGCGCCGAACAATGGATGAAACCGCTCGCCGCCGTTCGATCCAAATTGCTTACAATGAAGCCCATGACATCACGCCACGCACTATCACGAGAACACGTGAGGAAATCATTGAAGCCAGCTCTATTTTAGATATCAGAGGTAAAAAGAATGCTTATATCGAACCCGAAAATATGAGCATCGCTGCTGATCCTATCACCGATTACATGAGTAGGGAACAATTTGAAAAAATGATAACTCAAGCAGAAAAGAAAATGAAAGATGCCGCCAAAGACCTTGACTTCATCATGGCAGCTCAGTATCGAGACGAATTGTTTGCTTTAAAGAAAAAATATAAAGACCGTTATGGCTTATTGAAAGATTAATCCTACTTATTGAAAAGATATTTAACCTGTTTTTACCTTATTAAAAGGTAATTTATGTTAAAACATACTGAGGGGTATAAGAAATCAGCATAAATAAACGTTTTCAAATACCTTTGCATGGTTTTTGCAAATCATCTTAATTCTACTTCTTTAGCAAGTTATAATTATTGAACAGTCGTATAAAACTCAGAACAGTGAAAAGATCTATTTTATTTATTTTATTTTTTATTTCAATAACCCCTTTTTTAAAAGCACAGCGCGGGTGGGAAGCTGGTGGCGGTGTAGGCGTTACGCATTATTTCGGAGATTTGAATACAAGTTTCGATATTTCGCATCCGGGTGTGAGTGTGGGTGCTATTGCACGTTACAATTTTAATGATAGGATTTGTGCTAAAATGGCTGCTTCTTACGGTAATATTTCCGCGGATGATAAGTTATCAACGAATAAATTTGAGCAAACAAGGAATCTGAATTTTAAATCGGCTATTATTGATGGTTCGGCTCAATTGGAATTCAATTTTTTACCTTATAATTATTTCGACCGTACACAGCACTTTTCACCGTATTTGTTCCTCGGTTTTAATGTCTATAATTTCAATCCTAAATCTCAATTTGAAGGTAAAACCTATAACCTCCGTACTTTGGGCACCGAGGGTCAATTCAAAGGTGAGGAATACTACACCACTCAAATGGGCTTAGTGTATGGTGGAGGTTTCAAAATTGCTTTCAATGAGCAGTGGAGTATGAATATCGAAATCAGCGCAAGACGCCTTTTTACGGATTATTTGGATGATGTCAGTAAAACTTATCCTAATATGAATGACCTTCGCAAAGCACGTGGCACAGCAGCAGTTGCATTATCCGACCCCTCAGTACCCGATGCCGAAGGACGTAAAATTGGTCAAGTAGGACGTCAAAGGGGAGAAAGTAGGATAAATGATATGTACACTTTTACGACATTTAGCATATTATACTACTTTGGTGATTTAAAATGCCCAAGAGTGAGTGACCGATAAATAACCCACTTTAAATAAAGAAAAAAAGACTGATTGCGTATATCGCAAGCAGTCTTTTCTTTTTGTGTAAAAATAAGATAAAATTTATAACTTCGTTAGAACTTGGTGAGCAGCACAATGCAAGTAATATTTTCTATTGATAAATTTGAAACCATAAAAACAAAAAGTGTTTGATAAAGTGCACAGCAATAATATAAATTTGTGTTTGGCAATAAGATAAAAAAATACCGTTACTACTTATAAAAGACTTTTACGTTATTATTGAAATCAGTTTAAGTACATCAATTCAAGCTATATCCGCACAATAAAAACAGACAAGCCAATGACCAAACCATCTACAGAGCCCTCCTCTCGGTCTTCAGATTTCGATTTCATTAAATTTATTAAAAACACTGATAGAATACTCAAACTATTGGGGCGTATATTCATCGTTCTGTTGGTAATATGGATTTTATGGGCTTTTAGAAAGGTTTATAAGGATGATTCGTATGTATTCAGCGCCATCAGCGTGCCTCCGTCATTGGTGGAAAGAGGTTATTCAAGTGAGGTAATTGTGGACAAAATGCTCTCTGAAATGCAGAATATCCTATCAAAACGCTATTTCGATGAGCAAAATCCCGAAGCGTACCGCAAGGTGATATCTCATCCCGATTTGAATTTTAGTGCGGGCAGTAGAGCGGGATATTTTGATTTACAATCCCTTTTTCAAGTGGGCAAAGTGCTATTAGGTAAAAAAGATAGAACCATAAAGGGGCATATAACACTTGATAGCAACAATGTGACGCTCGCTCTGCAAATGCCAAGCGAAGCTGCTACCCACCTCAGTATGGACAGTAAAAATACCCTCAATGAAGTGATACTTCAAGGTGCTGTATATTTAATTCGCCGCACGACCCCTCAGTATTTGGTGTATTATTACCTTGATAGTCAACAATTTGCGGAAGCTGAAAAATTATTGGAGGAAATTGATTTTAATTTAAACAACAATAAAAAAAGCCCTACTTACGATTATGACCGCATCCAATGGTACATGAGTTGGACCAATATCAGGCTCGCGCAGCAGGATTTTGAGGCGGCTTTTCAGAAAGCAGAAGTTTTACAAAAAGCCTATCCAAAAGATATGGCGGCCTACGCTCAAATGGTAAATATTTTGATGTCGCACGTTGTAAGTCTTGAAAATCAAAAAGTAGATACGGTGCAATATATGCCATTAGCTCGTAAAGCCGTATCTATTGCAGAACACATTGAAAAACAAGATTTTAATAGTGCTTTTTTAGATAAAAAAATGGCAGCTGGTTGGACATACGCCAATTGGGCATATATGCTCCAAAAGTGCAATCCAAACGATGCCACTATTTTAAATAAATATAATAAAGCCGTTGGGCTGCTGCCCCAAGCATCATTTGCGTATAACAATCTTTCATATTATCACATGGATAAAAAGGATTATGTAGCAGCAGAAGAGGTGCTTAAAAAAGCCCTTTTTGCTGACCCTAAGGATGGAAACTCGTGGGATACGTACGCAGAAGTGATGGTTTTGAAAGGAGATTCAGCCCATTTTTATGAATATCTCGAAAATGCCTTAAAAAACCGCAATCCTACTGAGGGGATTACCTCTGAGTTGTATGCTAAAGACCACCGTTGGGAAAAGTTCAAAAATGAAGAAAGATTCAAAAATTTATTGAAAAAGTACGGTTATTCAGTTTCATCCAAATAACGTTCTATGATATAAATACCCGCTAAACCCATCAAAAGACATATCCAAAACTGGGGATAACCCATTTTAATGGCGTCAATAAAACCATAACTTGAACCAAAACCTCTAAAAACAAAATTTGTCCCTATCCCTAAAACGAACATTGAAACCACGCAAAGCATGAAAACCGCTATGGATTGTCGGGCTATTTTCATGATTAATTTATCCGTTATGAAATAATAACCCAAAGCGTATAAAACGAAAATGGCTAAATGTAAAAATCGGATACTAATTGATTCACCTTTTGATAAAGCTACAGGATTAGGTGTGTACAATGTTTTAAATACGACTTCCGATAGTAAATAAGCCGTGAGGTTAATCACAAAAAAGGTGAGAAAAGTAAGTATTAATTTAGAGTCAACTCTACCATATTTTAATAAAAATGGCAATATATACGCTAATGCCACTAAAAAACAAATCAAATAAGGCGAATACAAATCCGTTAATAACCACTGCAAACCTGTCCACCCCACTATCCATTTGATTTCTATTATCCATGCAGCCCAACACGTCAAAGCCAATGCGATGACGATTAAAATAGTGCTTTTTGTTCTTTTAAATACCATACCCCTCAATATCTTTAATGGTTGTTAGTTGTCGGTTATTAATTGTTGGTTTGGGTAAACTTACCTCAGGAATGCACACACACCAATAACCAATAATTAATAACCAACAACTATATTAAATTGCTGCCGCAAATTGCTTCAAGAAACGAACATCATTTTCAAAAAGTAAACGAATATCGGGAATTGAAAACAGGCGCAATGCTTGACGCTCAATTCCCATACCAAATGCAAAACCAGTGTATTTCGTGGAATCAATCCCACAATTATCCAAAACTTGAGGGTCAACCATACCACAACCTAATATTTCAAGCCAGCCAGTTCCTTTTGTTAAACGAGCATTTTCAGGCGTATCAATGCCCAACCAAACGTCCATTTCGGCACTCGGCTCAGTGAAAGGAAAAAATGAAGGGCGCAGGCGAATTTTAGCAGAACCAAACATCTCTTGGGCAAAAAACATCAAAGTCTGTTTCATATCCGCAAAAGATACATTTTCATCAATATACAAACCCTCCACTTGATGAAATTGCGCATGGCTACGGGCTGAAATCGTTTCATTGCGATACACTCGACCTGGTGCAATGATACGAATAGGCGGTTGTTGCTTTTCCATAATCCGTGCTTGCACGGGCGAAGTATGCGTACGCAAGAGCCACGTTTTTGAATCTTTTATGTAAAAAGTATCTTGCATATCCCGCGCAGGATGGTCTTCGGGCGTATTCATAGCGGTGAAGTTATACCAATCCGTCTCGATTTCAGGGCCGTCAGCTACGGTAAAACCAATGCGTGCAAAAATATCAATAATCCTATTCATCACTATCGAAACGGGGTGGCGGCTGCCAATACTGAGGGGGTCGCCAGGAGCAGTCAAATCAATAGCCGTAGCATCCGCAGAATCAGCCAAGGCTTCAATCATCTCTTGGAGATGTGAAAATTTTTCCTCCGCAGCTACTTTCGCTTGATTGACCAATTGACCGTATTCTTTTTTACGCTCATTCTCTACTTTCGCTATTTCACCAAAAAGCGGCTTAATAATATTTTTGCTGCCAATGAAACGTAAACGAAAAGCTTCCACTTCTTCCTTAGATGTCGGTTGAGCAATATCTATTTCTTCAATAAGTTGTTGTACTTTTGCGAAAATTTCTGCACTCATAATTTATGGTAATAATCAGTTTAAACTGAGTTAAATTTTTATTTTTTAAAATTGTCCGCAAAAATACGATTTTGAATAGACTTTTTCAAAATATAAGCCGCACTGAGTTTTTTATATTTTGGTGTATCGTATTGATTACATCATTACCATGGTCTCGTTTCCTCGTTTCAGTCGGTATTTGGGGTATTGTGGCGTCCAGTTTTTTAAATTGGAGTGATGGATTTCAGAACTCAAACATCAAATTTAAAACTAAAACACCCCCTCAGTATTTGCGTCCTTTTTTTAAAAATCCGATTTTAATAGCTTTAACCGTACCTTTTTTTTTAGTTGTATTAAGTGGATTGTGGTCAACTGATATAAGCGTGTGGCTGAAACGAGCCCAATTGCGATTGCCATTCTTAGTGATTCCATTAGCTATTTCAAATATTCCAAATCTCAATAAGAAGCATGTTTTTTTACTTTTAGAAGTAGCATTATTGACATTTTGTACAACCATTGCTGTGGTTTTGACCAATTATTCGTTTCATTTTGATGAAATCAATATTGCATTAGGAGAAGGGCGACCGATGCCGTTTTTAAAAACGCATATTACATTTAGTATCATGGCGTCTTTTGCTTTGATGGGTGGTTTACATCTTTGGAGAGAACGGTATTATTTTAGGTTTCCTTTTGAAAGGAAACTAATACCTGCTTTGACTATATTTTTATTTATTGGTTTACACGTTATATCCGTGCGGAGTGGTTTGTTTGCTACCTATATTTGTCTTTTTATTAAGTTAATCGAGCTTATTTTCAAAGAAAAAAAATACATTTTAGGCATTTCCAGTTTTTTAATTTTAATGACAATTCCGGTTTTTGCCTATAAAAATATCCCCAGTTTTCAGCAACGCATCAATTATGCCATCTGGGATTTGGGAAAATATCAAGAAAATCAGATTGAAACGTATTCGGATGCACAGCGCATTATTTCATATAAAATGGGTTGGGAAGTTGTCAAAAACAACCCCATCTTAGGCGTTGGAGCAGGCGATGCTGAATCAGAAATTATAAAAAGTTATGCTCAATATTACCCTAATTTGGGATATAAAATGCCGCATAATGGGTGGCTTTTCAATGCTGTGGAGGTGGGTTTATTGGGTTTGATATTTTATATTTTTTCTTTCTTTTTCATTGTTTTTTATAAAAAAGCGTTCCAAACTGAGCTTTTTTTATTGTTAAACGTTGCAATTGGGGTTGGGCAAACGGTGGACTACACTTTTGAAGGAAGTTTTGGATGTGCATTTTATGTGTTTTTTATCTGCTTATTGTCCAGCAGAAATGAACAGGGAAAACTAATTTTAGAAAACTAATTTGAAATTATTAACGGATATGAGAAAAGATATTTCACGATTTATGGTCATTTTAAGTGCTATCGTTGCCTTGAATGCCTGTGGTACTGAGGGGGTAAAACTTGAACCGGATGATCGCGCCTTGATTGATACGCTTGTGAAAAGAGAAATGGCAATCATGACTACCAAAATGGATAATTGGTGTAAAGATAGCACGCCCATTATCCGTCAAAAAATGGTGGATTCATTGCTTATCGTACGGGAGCAAGAGATTCTACAAAAAACATCTGAGTTACCCAACGGTATCAATTACCCGCAATAAAAGGTAAAATGCATATTTCTAAAAATGCATTCATCTACAATGATATTATTCCGCTGAATGAAGAAGAAAAGAAGAGACTGAACGAAGCGTACAGAGCATATTT
>JANMYC010001145.1:0-2054 GCA_031381715.1 Saprospiraceae bacterium | reverse complement strand
GGTGTATCATTGATAAAAGAGCGGGTCTTGCCTTGTGGCGTGAGCTCTCTACGGACTACTGAATTGTCGTCATAATCAATTTCATTATCTTCAAAAAAGGCTTTTAAATCATAGTTTTTAACATCAAAATAGCCTTCAATGACACATTTTTCGGCTTGATTATAGAGCACTTTTGTATCCGTTCGGTTGCCCAATATCATACCCAAAGCACCGAGTAAAATGGATTTACCCGCGCCTGTTTCACCCGTAATGATGGTCAAAGTATCCGCAAACTCAATTTCGAGACTTTCAATAATAGCGTAATTTCTTATTAACAGATTCTTAATCATATTCAATGGCGTTTAAGGCATATTTCAAAGTTTAGTAATGCCTTTTTAAAAATTGCTGCAAATCTAATATAAATGTTGTTTTTATGCCTTATTTTAAAACAATTTTTTTGATTTAAAGTAGCGCGGAACTCCAGTTCCGCATTGATTTTTAGTATTTTAGAGCGAAAATGGAGTTTTGCGCTACTTTAAAAACCGATTGTTCCTTTCTTTTTACCATTCAATTCTTGACGGATGGTAGCCATTCGGATAGCTGTAACAGCCGCTTCAACGCCTTTATTGCCATATTGTCCTCCTGCACGGTCAATTGCTTGTTGCTCATCATTAGGCGTTAAAACCCCGAAAATGAATGCTTTATTGGTAGCAATGGAGAGGTTTTGAAGAGCATTGGCTACGGACATATTGATGTATTCATTGTGCTGTGTCTCGCCTTTTATCACGCAACCGATGCAAATAACGGCATCTACTGAGGGGTATTTACCTGCGAGCATCCGAGCCGCCGAGGGCAATTCAAAAGTACCCGGCACTTGCAAAATGTGGATATTATCCGCTTTTGCTTCATGTTTTATAAGCGTTTCGTAACAGCCTTCGTAGAGGGCGTGCGTGATGTGAGCGTTCCAATCCGCTACCACGATACCGAAAGTCATATCTTCTGCCGAAGGGATATTGGAATCATCGTAAGATGAGAGATTTTTTAATGCGCTTGCCATATCTTTTTTTTGCAAAGATAATTTTTTGGAATGACAAATTGTGAATGTGCTTCAACGCAAAATTTATTTCATATAAACTTGTTGCCTAAATTATTACATTGTCCACGTTTAGTAGGAATATTTATGATGTTTTTTAGTGTTTCTTTCTCATTATTTAAAATAATGATTAGGCTTTATTTCTATGCATAAACCCTGTTCAAAAACGTAAGTAAAATAGAGAAGTAAATCCTTCGTCAATTTTCATAAAACCGCATAAAAAAATAGGATATTTTAAAAGAAATACCTATCTTTGCGCCGCTTTTAGGTGCTTATCAATAGCTTATTAGTAAAAAATTAAATTTGGTTACAAAGTTAATTTTTTAGATAAGTGAAACTTTTGAAGTGTTTTTACGGAAACAAATATACCTGTTTGGCATTTCTACAAAACAATCCACTTGTCACATCTACAAGCACCCCTTGATGCTTTCAGCTTCATCAAGCTAAAAGCATGACAGTACAAAAGTCATTTTAAGTGACTTTTGGACTTTTAAAAGTCTTTTATTGGGCTTCTACTTAAACTATTTGAGGGTTTTTGCATTTTAATCTGATTATTTTTTTATTTCAATCATATTTAGAAAATCATGGCAACGAATTTAAAATACACGAGAAATATCGGTATCGCCGCTCATATTGATGCGGGTAAAACGACTACTACCGAGCGTGTTCTTTACTATACGGGTATGTCTCACAAAATTGGTGAGGTGCACGATGGAGCAGCTACTATGGACCACATGGAGCAAGAGCAAGAGCGTGGCATCACCATTACGTCTGCGGCTACTAAAACTAAGTGGGTTTGGAATGGCGAAGAGTATCCAATGAATATCATTGATACGCCGGGTCACGTTGACTTTTCGGTGGAGGTGAATCGCTCATTGCGCGTATTGGATGGCTTGGTGTTTTTGTTTTCAGCAGTTGATGGTGTAGAGCCTCAATCTGAAACCAACTGGCGTTTGGCTGATGGCTACCGCGTACCGCGTAT
>JANMYC010001129.1:0-4597 GCA_031381715.1 Saprospiraceae bacterium | reverse complement strand
CCCGGTTTCAAGGCGCACATGCAGCACAAGGATTTAGGGATTGTGTTGGACACTGCCAAAACCTATGGCGTGCCGCTGCCCGTGACCTCGATTATTCAGCAACTTTATACCGCGCTGCTCGAACCCTATAAATAATATAACCATTTCTATACAGTGTGGCGAGTGAATCCGACAGATTTGATACTGTTACCCGAGTGGCATCGAAACGAAAAGTCGCTTTTAAATCAGCAGCAGTGGCTGTGGCAGCCAGTATTTTTTTACCCAATGCGCTTTCTGATTCATAAAAATTCCATTCTAAATCATAATCATCGGCATTTGTACTATTGGATGCCCAATTAAAAAAGACTTTCTGTTTCCCTGCATTGTATGTTGCGCTCAATGAACTAACCGTAGTATTACAATTGAATGGATATATTTTATTGGTATGAATTTCGCCGACAATGCGATAAAATGGAAAATAGGCTAAAGCCTGTGGTGAGGTTACCGACACTACCTTGATAGACATTTTAAGCGCATTATTGTATTTTCTAAATGCTCTAAAATCAGAAATATTGGTAGAAGTACTATCGCAATTCAAGGTCAAATCTTCCAAAAAGACTGCGGAAGCTGCTCCTACTGGATTACTTCCTTGATACCATAGGGAAATCTCCAAACGTGCTGTCATTTGAAAAACGGCTAATGGAAACTTCTTCGTACTATCCCGAATTACTTCAAAGATTACATTATTGCGTACCCAGGCGTAGTTAATACCAGCGGTAGTCCCCGCAGAGAAATTATTGTCAATAACCGCTGGCATTACTGTGTTGGCAACGATGGGTGGCCCAACTAGCTGTTGCGTAAACGTTGCTTCCGCAGCATGAATAAGGCGGCTATTGGTTAGAAACACAATACCACACAAAAATATCTTACACCAAAAAGATATACGCATAATACGGGTATTTTCGTTTTGAATGAACATGACCTATATTTTTGGAATTTTAATTTCAAAAATGTTTTTATGACACCTCATAATTAATAGTATAATTATACTATTAATTATAAGGTGAGAATGAAATATCTGCAAGCGTGGCTTGAGTATTACTCAAAGAGACTTCTCCATACATTACAAAATTGTTATTCGGCAATGTATATGTATCGATTAAATTATTGTTTTTATAAAATAGAATACCGTTTTTACAACGGACTATTTTAACGAAATCGGCATTTTTATAAGTCCCCACAGTAAGAGTCTTACCAGGGTATTCCATCACCAAAGAACCATTATTCAACGTAAATTGAAATACTTGAACAGTCGCTGTATCTGCTTTCAGTTTGACTAAAATATTTTCACCAACGGTTTTCTGCGTTATGACATATTTGATTTCACCATCTTTTAAAACTGATAATTTTCTGAAACGGATATAATCATTACTAATCGTGCCTTCGTACATCTGGCTTACGCCTGATGAAACAGATGTATTGGCTACAGTTCCTGTTTTGTTAAGTGTTGTTTTCACGCCGTGCTGCGCATGGATAAATACGGGCGTAAAAAGCATAAATATAAAAATGGATTTATATCGTTTCATACTCTATATTTTTAATTTTAAACTTATATATATTCTATATAACCTCCTATATAACCACTATTTCAAAATCTTTAAACTTCCCAACGCCTTTGTAAATGGTTTTTTTCCCAGATTTCACCTTTGACAAATACTTATAAATGTCAATTTTTTCATCCAGTGCCGTTTTGTAGTTGTAATAACTGCATTCAAACTTCTTTTTGTTTAGATCATCATCAAGATCTTGGTCTTCTCGGTCAATAATCATTCGAGAAAATTCAATAAAATTAGTTGTTGGTTGATAAATAAATTCTATTGAAGAAGCACTGGATTTATCACTTGATGTAATAGCCATTTTCTTTTTGTTCCCCAAATAGTCTGATACTTTTATATTGTAACTCCCATTTTTAAGGTATTCATCAAAGGAGCCGGTTGGCAACATTTTATTCTTTTTATCTGGCTTCTTTGATGATACATAAATTATTTTTTGATCTTCATTGATAATAATATTTAAAACGCCATCGTAAACAACTATCTGATCACCAATTACAATATATACTTTTTCACCATCTCGCCGATAGCTCATTGTCATTATCTCGGCAGGGCTGGTATTTTCTACATTTGTATAGTATTTAATATTACCATCAAAAGCCAAAATGCTTGTATTTAAATATGCTTTTTCAATATTCTGCAAATAGGTACGCCCTAAATCTTGCATATTTTGGCCATAGCTCAATACCGATGTTAAAACATTAATGAGCATAATGAACATAGTGAGCGGAACCGACCTATATTTTAATTTTTTAAAATTCATATGAACTCATGTATTTGTCAGCTATTGATTCAATAATTAATTATTGGGTTTTAGATAATTACGTGCTTCTTTTACGGTTTGAATACCCGTTTCTGTCTCACGCTTGATACGAACTAAAATACCTTCGTCATCGTATTCATAAAACGTAGCATAGTGGTTTTCATCCAGTTCTGCCATTAAGCGGCGCGACCGCCAATCGTAAGCATAAGACTTCATTTTGGCATTGAACGGCAATACCCTAACATCATCTACAAAACCTGCCTCGCTTGAAAGGTTGTTAAAATTAACATACATAATTTGACCCACTCCAGGGGTAGTAAAAGTACCTTCTAATTTTTGCCACCCATCAATTACGGGCCCTTGTGCTTTCATATTAACTGGGAACTGCGTATCGCCAAAGTGTACATTGGCTTTCATGTTTGTTGGTTTGGCGTTACATAACAGAGAGGTATTCGTGGCTACCCAAGCTGAAAGCGTGTAACGTTTCCCCAATTTAGGCCAAAATTCAGGCAAACATTCACTACAGTCATTATAAATCCGACCATTTGGATTACCCGGAGCGACCGCTAAATTCGCTGTTTGTCCGTCAGTTTGTACTTTTGATGACCCACTATTGCCAATCGATTGAGTTAATTGAGAAACAGTACCATTGGGATTTCCTCCTGTGAATGTAGCGATTGGTGTTGTAGGAGAGCAAAACTCATTGCCTAAAAGAGTCTTAACGGTAAATTGACTATTTGCTCCCATATATAAGGCGTATTTCCCCGTATGAGATACAGTATCTACCAACTTATAATTAGCTGATACTTTAGTGGAATCATAGAATCGAATATTCTTATCGACAAATTTAATTATCGGCGAACAATCATTTTTAAAATCATAATCCTCAAAGGAGTCATAGGTCATTTCACGATAGAGTGAATTAGAAGTCACTGCGACCACTTGCGTTCCATTAAACCCGTAATAAGCAGCAGAAGGAATATTATTCGCATCACTGCTTTCTATTTCATTGCCTCTCAAATCGTATAGGTGCATCGAGTCGCTACGTACCCAATTTGAACTACTGTTACTCTTCCAGAATTTGGATGCAATATCGTATGTCCAATATGGCGTAAAACTAGGTATAAACCCATCCGTTCGAATATTTTTGGTAGCTGACAATGAGGCGATATTTCTTTGATTATAATGCACAAAGTTCCGCCAACCACGCCAACTGCCATATAACCCCGTTATATATGGATTAATAATTTTATTTTGAAATTGGTACATACTATCACAATTGGCTAATGCTACTTTATTGCATTTCATTTGCCACCTGTCTTTAAACTCTTTGGATTCTGCCTGAAGAACTTTTGTACTAGCATTGATACTTATAGTCCCTCCTGAAATAGGATTAGCTAAAGAAGCTATCGAACCTATTGGCATTGACGATTTATTTCTACGCCCCGACCGCTTTACTTTGACAGTATAACTATTAGTACCGCCATCAAAGGGTGTACCTGATGGGCTGAAAACTCTCAGCGACAAATCCGTCGGATATTCAACAACATGATAAATACTATCCAATAATGTATTATCACTTTGTCTTGTAATTATGAGTTCATCCCCCGTCACATAATAATTTTGAGGCGTAGTAATATTTGTGAATTTACCGAGTGCATCAAATTGAACACCTTTAAAAATATTCCCTATGTTCTTATAAGCAGAACCCATCCCATCATAAGCCCAATGAGCGGGATAAGTAAAATTATAAATAGGGTCTTTGAATTCATTTTCCGTTTTTGTCAAAAGGACATCACTGGTTTCAGAATCGTAGAGCACATTTTGAGTTGTTATGGTTGATCCATCAACGGTTTTTACTACCCTATCTAGCATACCCATTCTACGGATAAGTTTTGTCGTAATCGCGGTTTTTATCCCTCGTTTTTCATTTTGTATCACTGGTAAGGGAACAGGGACCACTATGGGAAAAATAAAACCTAAGAATCCATCGGTATTTATGGCAACACCTCGAGTCTCTGTTTTGGTCAGATCATCTTGCATTTCTTGCCAAATCTCCGTTTCCATACCCATTTTCCTTGTTACAATGCTACCATCAGTATTAACAGTTTGTACATCATTGTTTAAATGTAGCACTGTTGCTGACTCATCATCAACTTTATAGTAGTAATTAGTAGCACTGATTAAAGACCCTTGCTGGCTATAAACCGCTTCTTCTTTCGGTTTTCCATGCATATCATTC
>JANMYC010001098.1:0-8533 GCA_031381715.1 Saprospiraceae bacterium | reverse complement strand
CTACGAAGTTTTCAACCGTTTGCCCGATACTCAAATATACTTAATCGCTGAAACTATTACAGCCGTAAAAAGTGATGGTGGTATGGAAATTATGTCAAATATAACGTTTCACGGCTGTCCACTTTTGGATATTTTATTCGTTCCCGGAGGTCCTGGTGTGAGTGTTGCCATGGAAAACACTAATTTAATGGCATTTTTAATAAAACAATCACTCACCGTCCAATACATTACATCCGTTTGTACGGGCTCTTTGGTGCTCGGAATGGCAGGATTACTGAGGGGGTACAAAGCCACAACCCATTGGCTTTCATTGGATTTACTGACACTATTTGAAGATGTAACAGTTGAAAAACAAAGAGTGGTGATAGATAGAAATCGAATAACTGGCGGCGGCGTTACAGCGGGTATTGATTTCGGTTTGACACTGGTTGCGTCAATTTTTAATGAAAATTTGGCTAAAGAAATTCAACTAATCCTTGAATACAACCCTCAACCTCCTTTTAATGCGGGCTCACCTGATACCGCCGATGCAGAACTTCTACAACACGTAAAAACCAAAAGAGAAGGCATTCAGTCAGAGCGCAAAAAGCATATTTTAAAGCTTTTAAAAGGAAAATAGCCTGAAAATGACTATAAAACTATGCTAATAAATATTCAAATTGGAGAATTAAAGCAACAGCTAAAAGCAACATGTGTAAAACCTCCGCCGTTGCCACACCTATGCTCTGAAAAAGCATTGACAACAAAATACCTAAAGGAATGGATACTATAAGTAAATGATTCAAATCAATATCTTTTTGGATTAAAATGGTCATGCCACCTATCAGTAACATCCAATAAACAATACTAATATATTTTTGAGTAGAAATATTCCGACGGATAAAAAACTGACCACTTGCGAAGAGTGTAGTAGCCACCAATAAAAGTAAAATGCCCAATTTGATATAAGTATTGGGGTGCGTATTTTTAGCAAAACTTAAAAAACCGAAGTTTTCCGAAAAGTGTTTGGGCAGATTAGCCAATTGGCCATTCCAAAACAAGTAAGCACCCAACAGGAAGAACGGTACAAAAATCCCAATTAAAAACATACATAACTCTTTCAAACGGATACCCCTCAGTATCCCAAGCCCCACGATGCCCCAAAGGACGAAAAGGATAAAAGGGAAATGAAACAAACAAGCGACACCTAACCAAAAGCCCGCATCAAATACCCTTGATGCAATGGCATTATTTTTATAGACATCGAATAGGTGAAACATAGCTAAAATGAGGAAAGTATTAGCCAATAAAATAGGTGACAGCATCATAAACTCAGGCAGCAAACTCGTCACCAAACAGTAAAAAAGACCCGGCAAAAGTGATATTTCATTAGAAACTCGAAAACGCGCCACCGTGATATTGATAAAAACAGCTTGAATAAATACCAATATAAACGCTGCAATTTGTCCCTCTCTGCTCGATGGCGGCAACTCTATGTACATCCACTGCGTCAAAATGCCTTGACTTTTAGGCAACACATTGATAGGGTGAATAAAAGTACTCGCTCTTACTATCCCAAGATAAAGAAGCAATAAAATATTGGCAAGCGGTTGATTCGTTCTAAAAATTGTGAGCATACTGGGAAGTTAGACTTCTAAAGGTATTATCTAAGGTTAAAACTGTTAGAAAATGACAGTTTCTATTTTTAAAATAATGAATATCGGGGTGCTGTAAAGGTATCAATTTTTCAATAAATCTGATATTATTTCCTTAAAAGTCTCTTTCTCTCCGTTAAAAATACCAAAACCGGGATATTTTTTCACGGCTTCTAAGGCTCTTGTGATATCCAAATCTGCTTGTTTTTGAGTATAAAAAACGCCTTTTTGCATCAAATTATCAGCAAGATACTCTTGCTCCGTTTGCCCGGGAGTGGGGATTAAGACAGCGGGGCTTCCCAAATTCACCAAATCCATAATTGTACTGTATCCACTTCGAGCCACCAAAACCTCACTTTCTAATATTTTAACGTTCAAATCGCTCGTCGTCATATAATTATGCATTTCAATATTTTTATATTTTTCAATACTTTTAGGGCTATTGGGTTGCCCTTTTATGAGAATGTACTGAGGTCTTTGCCCCCCCCGAGTACTCGGGGTCAGTGGGGGTGCTTCATTCTTGATTTCTAAATTTGAAAGTTGTTCTATAATTTTTTTTTCAAATATTGTCCGTTGGGGTTCAGGTCCCGATAGCACAAAAATGGCTTTATATTTCTTTTCAACTTTCAGTTTTTTCATTCTGCTTAACGAACCTAAATATTTCACAGTCAATGAGTTAGCCAATCCGCCATGTGATAATGAACCCGCAATGTTAGGCTCACCATCAAAATCAGGAATCCAACACTCATTAAATTTTTTAATAAAAAAAGCATTTATAAAATCAACAATTGGGCGAAAAGGGGCTTGAATATTGAGCTGATGCGTCATAAATATACTTTTTACGTTTTTATTAAAAAAACCAAAGCGATTATCAGAAATGACAATATCAATTTTATTATTTTGTAGAAATTTTTTAAGCCAAATGTGTTCTTTTACGCACCCCCTCAGTATTTTGGGCGATTGGACTGCCATAGACAGCACCATGCTCTCAAACGGGTAGCGAATATCGTAGGAAGGTAGTTCATGGCAAAGCAATTTCGGGTATTCTTTTTTCAATAAATCGAGTGCCACACCGTCGGATGCCAATTGCACATCAGCCCCCTGCGCGAGCAATTCATTGATGATGGGCATGCACCGTGTAGCGTGACCCAAGCCCCAATTAAGAGGAGCTATTAAAAATTTTTGTTGCTTCGTCAATTTTTTTAAAATTTGTCGTATAATATATCGTTTTAAAGTAGTGCGGAACTCCAGTTCCGTTATCAAAATTTAATAGTTGTGGAACTGGAGTTCCGCATTACGTTGACAAAAGTATATCTTGAAATGAAAAAAGTATTAATAGGTCTTCTTTTTTTAGGATTATTAAGCAGTTTGAGTAGCTGCGGTCTTTTTAAGAAAAAATGTAATTGCCCGCATTTTGAAGCAAAAGCCGTTTCAAAATCATAGTGCGGAACTCCAGTTCCGCAGGTATTAAAATTTGATAGTTGCGGAACTGGAGTTCCGCTTTACATTTAAAATAAAAATATGGCAGCATTTCAACCAGATTATGAATATCTGAATAATTTCATTGACCAAGCGCTTTGGGAAGATGTCCAAACGGGCGATGTCACGGCTTTGGCTTGTATCCCCGCGGATAAACGAGACAAAGCTATTTTGAAGGTAAAAGCCAACGGTGTATTAGCGGGCATTGAGTTGGCAGAGTTGATTTTTAAAAAAGTTGACCCGACTTCAACCATCCAACTTTTTAAAAAAGATGGCGATGCAATGGCTTTCGGTGAAATAGCTTTTGAGGTAGAATGTAATACGCAAGCCCTTTTAAAAGCCGAGCGTTTAGTGCTCAATACCATGCAGCGCATGAGTGGCATCGCTACTATGAGCCGCCAATATGCTGATGTCGTGAAAGATTTGCCTGTAAAAGTGTTGGATACCCGTAAAACGACTCCCTTGATTAGGCATCTTGAAAAATGGGCGGTGAAAATCGGCGGTTGTGAAAATTATAGAATTGGCTTGTACGATTGGTTTATGATAAAAGATAACCACACGGACGCTTGCGGAGGCACAACCAAAGCCATTGAAAAAATACAGGAATATAAAAAGGCTAACCCCTCAGTAAAAGACTTCGGTGTGACGGTAGAAGTCAGAAATCTGGACGAATTGCAAGAAGCCATCAATGCAGGCAATATCACCCGCATCATGCTCGATAATTTCAATTTACCCTTGATGCGCAAAGCGGTAAAAATTGTAGATGGTCGCTTTGAAGTGGAAGCTTCGGGCGGCATTAACTTGAAAACATTGAGAAAAGTGGCTTTAACGGGTGTCAATTTTATTTCATCTGGCGCATTGACGCACTCCGTAATAAGCCTTGATTTGAGTTTAAAAGTGGTAAAATAAATTATCACATAAGAAACTGTTTTAAGATAAAATGAGACAGACTTGCAAAGCCAAAAGCCATTTGTAAGTCTGTTTTATTTTAAATGACAGCTTATGGTCTAATAAAAAACAATAAAACTGTCGTTTTGTCATAAAAAAAGTGATGGTATAAAACTTGCCTTAGGTATATTTGCATTTTAATAGACCTAATTGAAATATTAGGCTGACAAGGTGGCACTTTTCCAATTACAAATTATCTCTCTATTAAGACCTCTGAACTATCACGCCTTAGTTTTTAATTTTTAATTCTAAGAGACCCCTCAGTCATTCCTTTGGCTTAATGGAGCAGAAGGCACCATGTTTTATTGAAGTTTTGGTTCAAACCTCAATAAAATACTTTGTATTACAATCATTTTAATTAAAAAATACAGATGCACGATATTTTTGAAGATTATGCGCGGATGGCTCCAATGGACGACGATGCGGAATTTATGCCCATGATGTCCATTGATGAAGAAGATGAAAATCAGAAAACTGAAATCTTTCCTGAAATAATACCCATTTTGCCGCTCAAAAACACAGTTCTTTTCCCTGGCGTGGTCATTCCCATTACAGTAGGGCGTGAAAAATCCATTAAAGCTGTTCAAAAAGCATACGATACAAATAAAATCATTGGTGTTTTATCACAAAAAGATAGTGGATCTGATGATATTTCCATTGACAATTTATTCCGCATAGGTACAGTAGCGCGCATTCTTCGCCTTCTGAAAATGCCTGATGGTTCAACCACAGTCATTTTACAAGGGCGCAAGAGGATAGACTTAGTAGAAATGGTGACTGACGAGCCATTTTTACAAGGAGATACACGCATCAGAGAATATATTGAGCCTACTAATAAACTTGAATTTGAGGCACTCATTGCAACCATTCGAGATAAAGCGAGAGAGATTGTTGACCTTTCTCCACAAATTCCGAATGAGGCACAAGTGATGTTAAAAAATATTGCCAACGATGTTTTTTTACTCAATTTTATCGCATCTAACATGAATATCAAGCTGCCCGCTAAGCAGAATATCCTTGAAATAGATAGCCTTGCTGAAAAAGCGGAAGTGATATTGACGCACATGGATAGCGAATTGCAGTTGCTTCAACTCAAAAGTGATATTGAGATGAAAGTGCGTTCTGAAATGGATAAGCAACAGCGCGACTATTTCCTCAACCAGCAATTGCGTACTATTCAAGAAGAGTTGGGAGGCAATCCACAAGAAGAAGAAGCCGCTCGCCTTGCTGAAAAAGCCAAAAATAAAAAATGGACAAAACCCGTAGCTGACCAATTTGAGAAAGAATTGGCGAAGTTGCGCCGTATGTTGCCTCAAATGGCGGAGTATTCCATTTTGCTGAATTATCTTGAAACGCTGCTGGATTTACCGTGGGAAGATTATACCAAAGATAATTTCGACCTTAAAAAAGTAAAAAAAGTATTAGATTCTGAGCATTATGGCTTAGATGATATTAAGGAACGCATCATGGAACACCTCGCCGTTTTGAAGCTAAAGGGTGATATGAAAGCCCCTATTTTACTGCTCGTGGGTCCTCCGGGTGTCGGTAAAACATCATTAGGCAAGTCAGTAGCTAATGCCTTGAATCGCAAATTTATCCGTATGTCGCTGGGTGGCTTGCACGACGAAGCCGAAGTGAGAGGGCATCGCAAAACGTATATCGGTGCCATGCCGGGGCGTATTATCCAAAGCATGAAAAAAGCGGGTTCGTCTAATCCTGTTTTTATTTTAGATGAAATAGATAAAGTTGGAGCCAGTTTCAGAGGTGACCCATCATCAGCATTGTTGGAGGTGCTTGACCCTGAGCAAAATTCTACTTTTTATGATAATTACTTGGAATTAGAGTATGATTTAAGCAAGGTTCTGTTCATTGCAACGGCTAATTCGCTTGAAACCATTCAACCCGCTCTGCTTGACCGTATGGAAATTATCCGTTTGAGTGGCTACTCTGTAGAAGAAAAAATTGAAATTGCTAAGCAGCACCTTATTCCAGAGCAGCGCAAAGAGCATGGCTTGAAACCAAAAGATATTAAGCTCACGGAACCCGTTATTTCAGCTATTATTGAAAAATATACGCGCGAATCAGGCGTCCGTTCGCTTGACCGCCGCTTGGCAGGCGTCATGCGCCACATTGCTAAAAAGGTGGCGATGAGTGAAAAATACAATGCCTCTGTCAAAGTGGAAGACTTGAAAAGCATGTTGGGTCCCGCTCGTTTTAATAATGATTTTTATGAAAAAGAGCAAATTCCGGGTGTAGCCATTGGTTTAGCTTGGACTTCCGTAGGCGGTGATATTCTTTTTATTGAAACATCCCTTTCAAAAGGCAAAGGCGGTTTGACTTTGACAGGTAACCTTGGTGCAGTGATGAAAGAATCAGCGACAACGGCACTCACTTTCTTAAAATCCAATGCCGAGGAACTTTCGCTGAACCCCTCAGTATTTGAGGAAAATGACATCCATATCCACGTACCAGAAGGCGCCATTCCTAAAGATGGACCATCGGCAGGTATAACTATGATGACAGCTTTAGCATCTGCCTTTAAAAAACAGCCCATCAAACCTTATTTGGCAATGACAGGTGAGATTACGCTTCGTGGAAAAGTACTCCCCGTAGGTGGTATTAAAGAGAAAATACTGGCAGCCAAGCGGGCAGGATGCAAGGAAATTATCCTTTGTAGAGATAATAAAAAAGACATTGAAGAAATCAATGAAACCTATATCGAAGGCTTAACTTTCCATTATGTGGATAGAATGAAAGAGGTTTTGGATATCGCTTTGGTTGGGAAGTAGTGTGTAATTCTATTCATAGAGCCTCTTGCTATCTAAGTTTTAGCAAGAGGCTTTTGTGTTTTAAAACTGACAAAAAGGGCAGTTATTGTCTTGTGATTACAATGAACCATTCAAGTCTGGTTTCGATATTTGCTACATTTTTTTTAGATTAGTCTATTCTTCAAATTATTAAAACATATCTATGAGCAAACGAACTGCCGAAACTAAAAAAATAAGCCGACAGCACCAAGATTTTGATAAAGTGCTGAAAAAAACTTTTGATAGAGTTTATGCTTCACTCATTCAAAAACTATTGGGTATTGACCTCGCTAACACCATCAAAATCCCCACCACGTTTTCTAAAACGAAGGAAAAAAGGGCTGATTTTGCGGTAAAAGTCATTGAGGACGGTAAAAAACCGCATATCGTCCACGTCGAATTTCAAGGGCGACAGGATGAAAAAATGCACATCCGACAATTGGGCTATTACCACGATTTTTTGAATGAATTTGGCTTAGAAGTCTTGCAATATGTCATTTTTATGGGCTCCGGTCAACATAAAATGACCGATCGTATTCAACATAAAAACCTTGATTTCTCCTATAAAATCATCTCTTTAAACGAAATTGATGCTCAAATATTCCTTGATTCCGACAATCCACATGAACTAATTTTAGCTATTTTATGTCATTACGAAAAGAACGAAGCACCCAATATCATTCACCAAATTCTCGAAAAACTTCAATTAAAAGCCCAAAATGAGCGGGAATCATTTGAATACACCACAGATTTGGAAATCTTATCAGGACTTCGTAAATTGCAATCACAAACTAAAAATCAAATTGATAATATGCCTATAACTTATGATTTAACTAAAGACCTTCGTTTTATCGAGGGGGAACAAAAAGGTAAAATAGAGGGTAAAATAGAAGGTGAAATGATTGGCGAGCAAAGAGGTGAGCAAAAAGGTGAACTTAAAAAAGCGCGCATTGCCACCATCAATCTACTCAAAGAAAGACTTTTGAGTGTCGATATTATCGCTCGTGTGCTGGATGTACCTTTGACTTTTGTTAAAAAAATTCAAGATGAATTGATTAAAAATCCAAATTTGAAAGAATAATAAAAGTCTCTCTTTTTAAAATAAAAAAGCCGTTTCAAGCCCCAAATTCGGGTTTGAAACGGCTTTTTTATATTCCATACTGAGGGGTGGTTGCCCTATGCTATTGTGTGGTCAGTCTCTGACTTACCACGACAGCTCCGTTCTTATTTTGAACATTTAAAGGCTGAAAAGAACAGGTAAAAATAAATTAACAGTTATTATCTACATTTAAAGTAAATCTGCCACTTCTTAATATCGTTATCAAAAATGCTATCATTTTTATAGAAATATCCTGTAAATCCTTTTTTACTCTTAGAACATATACCAGACTCTTTTTCTAAAATTGGGATAATTCTATTAGCATGATAATTAGTTTTGCCAAAGTATTGTTCTTTTATTAGGGTATCGATTCTAAGACAATTTTCCCTATCAACTGCAGTAGATAGGGTTGTTTTTGTCCCACATGATACTAAATAATATAATATAAATAGACAGGAAATTAGTTTCCAAAGATATATTAACCTTGTTCTTTTTAGAATCTCTAGGCTTATTATTTTGTGGCGTTTCTTTTTTATTATTTGCTTCATTCATTTTTCTTTTACTAG
>JANMYC010001094.1:0-2262 GCA_031381715.1 Saprospiraceae bacterium | reverse complement strand
GGTAAAATAATGTTGGCGTGACGGGTTGTTTCATTGATAAAAATAGCGATGATTACAAGCTGTGGGAATCCCGTGCTTTCTACACCCAACGGCAATCAATTGGATAAAGCATTTGAAAGCCTTGAGTTTATGGTAGCAATTGATATTTTTATCAATGAAACTACACGCCATGCCCATATCATTTTACCAACCACCACGGGTTTGGAAACCTCTCATTATGATGTTACTTTTCACGTTTTAGCCATTAGGAATACCGCTAAATATTCTGAACCGCTTTTTCCAAAATCACAAGGGGCTAAATACGATTGGGAAATATATCAAGAATTGGCTCATTTATACGCCAATGCTCAAAATAGTGTCCCGAGTAATCGGGATGACGCTGAGAGCGTCAAGGGGGTAGATTTTACGCCCGAAGCACCCGAAATTAAGCTCAATATGGGTTTAAAATACGGAAAATACAGGCTTTCGTTGGATAAATTAAAAGAAAATCCACATGGTATTGACTTAGGAGCATTGCAACCCTGCCTTCCAGAGCGGCTTTTTACCGAGGATAAAAAAATACAACTCGCCCCTGCCCTGCTTGTTCAAGATTTGGATAGATTAAAAGCGGCTTTTAATAATGAACCGACCCCTCAGTATCCGTTTCTTTTAATCGGCAGAAGACATTTAAGGGACAATAATTCGTGGATGCATAATTCGGCGCGTTTGATTAAAGGGCGCAATCGCTGTACTTTAATGATTCACCCCAAAGATGCCCAAGCTTTAAGCATTGAAAATCAACAAGTTGTGAAGGTAACGTCTCGCGTTGGCACAGTAGAACTTCCTGCGGAATTGACGGATGCGATGATGCAAGGCGTGGTCAGTATGCCCCACGGCTACGGGCACGGGCGCAAAGGAGTGAAGTTAGATATTGCTCAAAAGCACGCGGGAGTGAGCGTAAACGACCTCACCGACGAGTTTGTGATTGATGAATTAACGGGGAATTCGGCTTTTAGCAATGTGGTGGTGAATGTGGCAGCAGTTGTTTAATTTTAAAGTAATTACTTAATCAGTTAGTCGCTTGCGCTCCGTTTAGCCACTGATTACACTGAAACCGACTGATTTTACACTGATTTATGCGTAATTTTTTTAAAAATCAGTGTAAAATCTGTCAATATCTGTGAAATCAGTGGCTAACTGGAGCGTAAGCGACTGTATAGCTAAGCAATTACATTTTAAATATCAAAGAATATTTTATCATCTTTTTAAATCAAAAATCTATATTAAATGAAGTATTTGGGCATTATTTCTTTGGTTTTCATCACTTTCGGTTGTAAACCCTCTGTCTCTAAACCTGAAAACGCAACACCTCCCAATCCCACTGTCGCAGCCGCAGCAACAGATTCTATTACTGAAACCAAAGTCACTATTCCCTGCGATATGCAAGGCAAATTAATTGAAAAATTTGAACAAAATAATGCCCTTTTTGAGCGTTTGAGCAATGAAGAAAAGGAATTGGAATGGCTCAGAATAACGACAAAAGACGGAAAATGCACTATTATAGATGATATTAAAACCGCCAATCACTATTCAGTGAGTTTTGAAGATTGGGATAAAGATGGTTTAAAAGACCGTGTTAACGCTTGGAAATGGGATTATGAAGTGCATCTTTTTGATAAAACTAAAAACGACTTTTCAAGGCATATCAACGGCAGATTCAACGGCGATCAATGGGATTTTGATAAGGCTCAGAATTTGAAATATCAATTTTTAGAAAATAAATATGGCGGTATTTATGAATTGTACAGTCTTAAAGGTAATGATAAGACAGTGTACTCTGAAATTTCATTATCGAATGCTGAAACAAATGGAGAAGACTATAAAATAGAAATCCGAAAAAATATAGTCCACTCAAACGATGCTGTGGCTTTTGATACCTTAAAAATGGATTCAAAACTGCTCGCTGATACACGCACAAAAGCGAATGAAGACTATGAAAAACAGTTAGTACGCACAAAAAAAGCGGTGGAAACTTATTGGCGTAAAAATCTGTCCCAGTTTTTGAAGAAGTAAAGTATTGATTTTCAAATAGTTACAGTCGTAGCAAGTAGGCGTTTAGAAATAATCGACAATTTCTGTTGGGCTTAAAATTGTAGAAAATACGGAGCAAAGCGGAGGATTTTCTACAATTTTGAGAGCCGACTTAAAAAGAAATTGTCGGTTATTTTAGCCCAACTACTTAAGTCTTGAAGATTTACTACGATTTTTTATTTTCTATCATTT
>JANMYC010001049.1:0-3016 GCA_031381715.1 Saprospiraceae bacterium | reverse complement strand
GTAGTAAGCCTCAAATAGCCTTTTAATGAAGTAATATCATTGTGGAAACAAGCGTAAACGGTCAAAACATTATTCTTTTGAGGATGTAGTGGTGCGATAGGGTAGCGGCTGACAATATTGCGCTGGTAAAAAGGATAATAGACCCCTAAAGTATCCGAAAATAAGCATTTTTCACCATCAAATACGTAGAGTTTCGCTTGTTGAGTGATGGCTGCGTCGAACCAAAGATACCATTCATCTGCCAAATCTTCCTTAGCTTCTACGGAGAGTCGTACCCAGAAGTAATCATTTTTATAGCCTAATTGGAGGTAGTCGTTGGGCAATAATTGCCATTTGTTATTGTGGGTTGAATCCTTTAAATCGTTGACGGTGAGTACCCCCTCAGTATCAGAGTGAAAATAAGCAAAGTCTTTGATATTCAATGTGTTATGTACATTGTCTAAGCCTAATACCGTACCCGTTTGTCCCCGTAAGGAGGCAATTATGAAGAGTGAAAAATATATGAAAATGATGCTTTTTTTCAAAGGTATTCTTCGTTTTTAAAGCTCAAAATTAAAGGTTAAAAATACGTAAAATGACGTATAGTTATTCATACGGAAATAGAATAGTTTTGTGAACGTAAATATATGAAAAATTTACAAGAGTACTCTGTATAACCTTTAGTATCAAATGATTTTAAGCTTTCAAATAAATCCAAGAACCCAAACAATTAAACTCAACAATTGATTTTATCAAAATAGAATTTAAGCATACTGAATTATTATCCCATTGTACTGCCGATTTATCAAAATGTTGACTATTTCATGCCTTTTTTCTCATTTCAATATTAGTTTTCTATTTCTCAAAGGGATGGCACAATACGTGCATCTATCCCTCATTCCGCGAGATAGCCTAAAGATTCTTATTTAAAATTCCTTTTACAATTCTTTCTGAATGTTTTTAAGCAATAAAATGAGTTTTAGAAGTGATTTTGTGTTTTTAAAAAATTTATATTTAAAATCTATATGGAATTTTTCAAGCTTTTGAATCTATAAAAACGAATTTAAAACCTAATGAGTTAAGTGAAAAATCCTTTTTTAACAATAAAAATAACGATGATGAGAACGCCCGTTTTAATCCTAATGTTCATATTTTCTTTTTTGATAAGTGCGCAAAGCCAAAACACGGCAAAGGCTATTGAAAAAATATTGAAAGATGTGAGAATGGGGATGCCCCTTTCTGATTTTAAAAAATTGCGCCCCAATGCCAAGGGCGGCGACGGTTCTGATTTTAGAATGGTGATGGATGAAATCATAGAAGCAAATGGCATCAAAGATTTGACTTTTTACTTCGATGCGGAAGGAAAACAGCCATTTTATGAAGTCATTATTGAGTTTAAAACGGTAGCTATTCGCGATGAAATAGCCGCTAAATATTTTGGCAAACTGAATCATCCCTTAAAAAATGACCATTGGGTGGTTTATAATGGAGATAAAGGTTACAGAACGGTGGGCTGGACTTATGAATCCCGCTTGATTTATTGCGGACAAGTGCCCAATTCAGAATGGGAAGCGGATGAAATGTTTGAAATAGGTGAAAAAATGAAGCCTTGTGACTTCCGTTTTAATAAAAATGACGACATGAGCACCCAAAATACTGAGGGGGGGGAAGAAGTTGTCAAAAAAGATGATGATGTTAAAAATGATGAGGTCAAAACAGGGGATTACACCTGCGAGGATTATGCAAAAGGAATCACTGAGCTTTTCGAATCAGGAATGAAGCTTTCGATGCCCTCTGATTCACTTTCTTTTATCTTCCCTACAATTAAAAGAATGCCTCATGACTATGATTTTAGGGATGAATTCGTATTGAAAAACAAAAAAAATGGCTTGAAAGAAATCACTTTTTTAACTGGTAAAAAAACAGGTAAAGTGCTTTATGAGGTGATATTGGAGTTCGAAAATGCGGATTCTACGATGAGTTTGGCGGAAATGATGTTTGGAAAAGCCAACCATCCTTCTTTAGAAAATCATTGGGTTATTGGTTTGAGCCCCATTGAAAATGAGCATAGAATGGTGTCTTTGGCGTGGGTGTATGAGAATAAATTCATGTTTGCGACCAATCTATTGAATACTGAATTAACGGACGATGAAAGTTTCAAATTGCCCGATGATTTTATTGAAAAATGGAACAACGATGGCATGAAACCCGTCAATAATGATGTGAACAATGCCCCTACTGATGAGGCTACAACCACACTCCAAATGAATAATTTCATCGCTGCTGCCGTGGTGGATTTTGAAGATTTCAAAGGCGAACCTTTAGCGGATAAAACGGAGGAATTCTTAGCAAAAGAGCTGTTTTCGGGTGCTGAACAAACGATAATCCGTAAAAATGCGGCAGGAAAATGGCGTTTGGAAGCCCGTTTTACAACTCAAAGCACGATGGATGATGCAGCTTTGGTGTACGATAATCAAGTGAAAATTTTTCAAAATTTGGAAGGTTTGGAGTACCGAATTGTGAAAAAATCGGATTTCAGTTCAGCAACGAGTAAGACATTTATTTGGGATGTTCAAACCCATGATGACGCTTCCACGGGCGTGATTATGAAATTGCAGCTTTTTAAAACGAGCAAAGGTGAGTTCGGGATAAAATTGGAAATTGGCAAGTAAAATATTGATTATGAATTATTGATTATGAATTAAGCCTTCTATGTGTACAACCAATAATTCATAATCAATAATTCATAATTTATTCATCTTATTGAAAATCAAATATTTATGAAAATATTAAATCGTATATATATCGTTTTATTCACCGTCTTGGGTGCTTCATTTGCCTTCGCTCAGTCGCCCGAGTTACGCGTACCAGCTACGCACGAAGCCAAAGAAATGGTCTTTTCAAAAGACGATAAATTGATGATTTCGTTGGGTGAAAGCGAGTTGAGGATATGGCGTACTGAGGGGCCTTATCTTTTAAAAACGCTGCCAATGCTGGGGAGTGACACGTTATATGATACCGATTTGCATATTTTAAA
>JANMYC010001032.1:0-3981 GCA_031381715.1 Saprospiraceae bacterium | reverse complement strand
CAGAAAATAAAAGGTATAGTTCCCAAAGATAAAAGTGAAAGAACGGGTGTAAGATTATCGGCAAGTAAAGATTACAATAGATTGACTACGGGCTTTACTGCAAGCTATACACAAGCTGCTTATGACCGTACGTCTGGTGATTTTTATAGTGAAGTTCTGAATCAACCAGCAAATCTTCCATTGAATGAATTAAGAGATTGGAAAACCAATGAATTTGCAAACCCGAATGGCTATTACAATGATTATTTAAACAATCCTTATTTTATTGCCGATAACAATCGTTCAAACTATAGAGATGCCAATATCACAGGTAATTTTAATATTGGCTACAAAGCTACAGATTGGTTGCAATTTACCAATAGATTGGGTGTAATGAATAACTCTCGTACAGGTAAAAATACAACAGGTAAATTCTTATATTCCGATTATGCTAAAAATGATGCTTTCGTTCCTGCACCTTGGGAGTGGGCAAACGACTATGATGGTATAGATAGAGCAGGAGCAGATATATTAGGTAGTGTATTTGACTTCTCTGGTACTGAGAACGTTATCAACAACGAATTTCAAATACAATTGACTAAAGACTTTAACGATGTTGCGAATAAATTGATATTTGGTAGCAGTCTTTATCAAAGAACAACTAAAGGTATTGGTATTGGTTCTAATACAGTTGTGGTTCCAGATGTCTATAATGTATCTAACAGACAAGGTGAACTTATAGGCGGTGAGGGTAATACACAAGCACGTAAATTTGGATATTATGCGGATTTAACAACGAATTATAAGAATTGGTTGATATTGAATGGTACAGTAAGATATGATGCAACATCATTATTTTATAAGCCAGGTCGTGATAAAAAACTTTGGGCTTACGCTTATTATGGTGCAGCCTTGTCTTTTATTGCTACTGATGCGATTCCTGCTTTGAAAGGGAATGTTTTGAATTATGCTAAACTCCGTGTAAACTACAATAAGAATGCAAACGATAATATTCCTTTGTACGGTTTGGATTTAGCTTATAATAATGGTGCTAATTTCCCTTATGGAAATAATGTGGGTTTATCCGTAGGAAATACACTTCCAGATGCGAACTTAAAACCAGAAACTGTATATTCATCTGAAATTGGTGGTGAGTTTTCTATGTTTAATAATAGAGTTACTTTAGATGTTGCTGCTTATAATCAAAAATCAAAAGATCAAGTAATCACGGTAACAATTCCATCTACAACAGGTTTTCCTAACTTGCTTATTAATGTGGGTGAAACTAAAAACTTTGGTTACGAATTTGATTTAAAATATTTAATTTCAAGAAATGCTAAATTCCGTTGGGATTTTGGTATCAGATATTCATTTAACGATAACGAAGTAGTGAGCTTGTATCCAGGTATCAATGAGTTTCAATTTGGTGGTGGGTTAACTTACGCTAACACTAATGTAAAAGTTGGTGAGAGATTTCCTTTGTTGAAAACGGATGGCTATCAAAATGCGCCAGAAAATAACGGTAGAGTTTTGGTCAATGGCGCTACAGGTTATCCATTAAGAAACGCGTCTCTATCTGCAAGGGGTGGTACTTTACCACGTCATATTGCAGGATTAGGTTCTAAAATCTCTTACGGTGCTTTAGCATTTAACTTCAATTTTGAGTATCGTGGTGGTAATGTCATGTTCAGTGATTTAGGTCGCCAAATGACATTTACAGGTGCAGGTGGATGGACTTCAAACCGTGACCCACATATCTATCCAAATTCATCAATCTTAAATGCAGACGGAAAGACATCTACGCCTAACACAACAGTAAATGTTCGTGAACCAGAATATGCTCTTTGGGTTAATAACTACCGTTTGATTTCTGAAAACTTCGTTAGTAATGCATGGTTTATCAAGCTGAGAGATATTAATTTGTCTTATACTGTTCCACAAAATATAGTTGCTAAATCTAAGATTTTCTCTTCTGCAAGCATTTCAATCTACGGTAGAAATTTATTAACGATTGTTGATAAATCGAATTACTTCACTGACCCTGAATTTAGTTCTCTTGGTTCAGCAACTGCTATCACAGGTAATAATATTGGTAACTTAAGTAATACAAGTACAGGAAATGGTTTGGGTATCAATACAACACGCCAAACTCCACCTGTTCGTCAGTATGGTATGAGTATCAATATTGCATTCTAAATTTTAAATATTAAAAAAATGAAACTAAAATCATATATAATTATAACACTCTTTGCATTTATATTAGGCTCTTGCAAAGAATCTTATTTGGATATTAATACAAATCCAAATTCATTGCCTACGGCTTTACCTAACTTTGTGTTTACAAACGCATTGAACACAGCTGCTGCCAATTTGCGGGCACCTAACGAAACGGGCTCTTATTGGTCCGGACAATGGACGCAATCGAATAGTTACATCCTTAGTACCACTACATTCTCTTATAATTTTACAGATGGTGATTTCAATTATTGGGATGGTTTTTATGATAACTTGGGTGATTATCAATTTGTAATCGATAACGCAGATGCAAATAATCAAAAGTTCTTAAAAGGTCCAGCCAAAGTTATGAAAGTCCTTTTGTTTCAGCAATTGGTGGATTTATATGGTAATATACCTTTTTCAGATGCTTTTAAAGGTGTAAAGTCGCTTGCACCAAAGTTTGATGATCAGCAAGCAGTCTACACTTCATTGATTACTTTGTTAGATGAGGCAATCGTTGATATTAAAGCAAATACTTTTGCAAGTGCATTCACGAGTTCAGATATCGTTTTCAAAGGCAGTACTTCTAAATGGGCTAAATTTGCCAACTCACTAAAGTTAAGGATTTTAATGCGTCAAGCACGCGTTGCCAGCAAAGAGGCTTATATCAAAGCAGAGATTAATAAAATCGTTGCCGAGGGTTCTGGTTTTATTACGGGTGAAGAAGTTGGTTCAGGTGGTTCAGGATTTTACATAGCTACTGCCGGTAAGTTAAACCCTGTTTACGAAACATGGGGATATTCTGCAGCTGGTGCAACTCAATCATTGGGTAGATTTCCAAGACTTACTGCTTTTACTGTCAATAGCTTGAAAGCTGCAAATGATACATTCCGTTTAAAAAGAATTGGTTATGCTATAGGCGGTGAAGGTACAACCCCAGGAGTGAGTACGAGAGCTGAAATAGCTGCCAATTACATTGGTGTTCCATTTGGTAATAGCGCAGGATTCGTTGCCACCGCAGCATCTTCAATAGGCCCAAGTGTAATTACTAAAGGTCTTTTTGATAAACCTATCGTACTAATGACTGCTGCTGAAACACAATTTAATTTAGCGGAAGCAAAAGAAAGATTTGGTGCCGGCACAACTTTGTCAGGCGATGCTAAAACCTATTTTGAAGCGGGAATTGCTCAATCTTTCAGATTATTAGGTGCAGGTAATAACTTTGCTGTTTATATTGGAAGTGGTGTACAAGATTATGATTATACTGCTTCTACTAATAAATTAAAAGCAATTGCCACTCAAAAATGGTTGGCTTTATGCAATTTTAATGGCTTGGAAGCTTGGGCAGAATACAGAAAAACAGGTTTCCCTGTGACACCACAAAGTCCTCAAGTAACAGATTCAAGAAGACCAGTGAGGCTGTATTACCCAAGTTCAGAAAGAGGTGCAAATACAAATGTACCGGCACAACCAAAGGATGATGTATTTAGTGTAAGATTATTCTGGGATATAGATTAATCTTTTATCAGTAAAATAGGAAAAGCCTTGCCAATAATCAATATTGTGCAAGGCTTTTCTCTTTTTATTATCCTCAATAGCCGAAAATACTGAGGGGTATGTAAAATCTTAGAAACTGTTTTAGTTCCGATTCTCGGAATTAAAACAGTTTCTAAGATTCACTCCGAAATTTAGTTGAGCACAATTAGTGAGTTCGGAGGTTTTTTATGCTAAATTTGCACGATTTAGCATAATTCATTGATATTCAATGAGCCTACTTCCGAACTC
>JANMYC010001029.1:0-19026 GCA_031381715.1 Saprospiraceae bacterium | reverse complement strand
AAGATTGGCTTTAGCCATTCAGAAGCTGTGAAAATGGAAAATTCAGCGAACACTTACACAGTGGCTGGATATTACAAATTCAAAGGAGGCGCAGACGCTGCTGTTCGCACATTAAAAGCCAACAAAGTTGCTGCTATTGTGAAAAAGAAATCTGGTGAAATCTACAAAGCATCTTCACCAACAGCGCCAGTTAAGCCAGTAGCCACACCAAAAAGTGTAGTATCAGTGAAAGCAAAACCTATCTAATAAGTAGTTTTTAAAATATACTTTTTAGATGTTAAAAAGCCGCTCTCGATTCTGTTCGGAGTGGCTTTTTCCTATTTTAATCACTGATGTACCAGCCTTTTTTACAAATTTCAACTCATGCAAGATAAAAAAATGCAAGTATTTACATCTTACCGTGCTTTTAAGTATAGTTTTCCCTAATTTTGCGCCTTCAAAAATTTAGATAAAAACATTTTAAAATATAGAACAATGGAAAATCCTTGCGTTTAAATATTCTTAAATGGTAAAAACTTAGCCCCCCTACCCCCAAAGGGGAGTACCACCCGAAAAATGCCAAAATTGCGCATTTGGGGATATTTTTTATGTTTACTGGGCGGTACTCCCCCTTTGGGGGTAGGGGGGCTAATTTTTTATTTAAAATGCACGTTTTTAAAAATTTCAATGTCCATATATGAAAAAAAGAACCGAAATAGGCGCCATTTTGAAAGGTAAAATAGCCGTTGATACAAAAGTGACTGTGATGGGTTGGGTGCGTGCGTTCCGCAATAGCCAATTTGTAGCATTGAATGATGGCTCATCTTTGGCAACATTACAAGTAGTTGTGAATCCTGAAACAATGGATGCTGAAACCCTTAAACGCATTACATTCGGTGCAGCAGTGTGTTTTGAAGGTCAATTAGTGGCTTCACAAGGTAAAGGGCAAAAAGTGGAAGTAATAGCTGATACGATTGAAATATTTGGTGACTCCGACCCGTCAGTATATCCACTTCAACAGACAAAACATTCAATGGAGTATTTACGTGGAATAGCTCATTTGCGTCCTCGTACAAATACTTTTGGGGCGGTTTTCCGTATCCGCCACGCACTGGCTTTTGCGATTCATAAGTTTTTTAATGATAATGGTTATTTTTATCTCCATGCGCCTATCGTCACAGCGAGTGATGCAGAGGGTGCTGGTGAAATGTTTCACGTAACCACTTTTGACCCTAAAAATCCGCCTCTTACTGAGGGGGGTGATGTGGATTACAAGCAGGACTTCTTTGGTCGCTCCACTAATTTGACCGTATCGGGTCAGTTGGAAGGCGAGCTTTTTGCCATGGCTTTAAGTAAAATATATACTTTTGGACCCACTTTCCGGGCTGAAAACTCGAATACACCTTATCACTTAGCGGAATTTTGGATGATTGAGCCAGAAGTAGCTTTTGCTGATTTGACAGATAATATGGACTTGGCGGAAGCTATGCTTAAATATTGTATTCAATATGCCCTTGAAAATTGCCGTGAAGACCTTGATTTCCTCGCAAGCCGCCTTGAAGAAGAAGAAAAACAAAAACCTCAAGCTGATAGGCAAGAGATGGGTTTGATTCAAAAATTAGAATTCGTTTTAGCAAATCCTTTTGAAAGATTGGATTATACGGAGGCAGTTGAAATTTTAATGAAATCCAAGCCATACCAAAAAGGGCAATTCAAATTCCCCGTTGAATGGGGTATTGACTTGCAAAAAGAGCACGAACGCTATTTGGTAGAAAAGCATTTCAAAAAACCTGTTATCTTGATTAATTATCCAAAAGACATCAAGGCATTCTATATGCGTCAGAATGAGGATGGTAAAACAGTGGCTGCCATGGACGTTTTGTTTCCTTACGTCGGTGAAATAATCGGTGGTTCACAACGTGAAGAGCGTTTGGATAAATTGACGCAACGCATGGCGGAGATGCACATTCCCGAAAAAGAAATGTATTGGTTCTTGGATACCCGCCGTTTTGGTACTTGCCCGCACGCCGGTTTCGGCTTAGGTTTTGAGCGCATGATGCTTTTTGTAACGGGCATGGGCAATATCAGAGACGTAATTCCTTTCCCTCGTTATCCTGGTAATGCGGAGTTTTAAAAGTTATTATTGTTTATTTCACAGAGATAAAAGAGGAAAAGGCACAGAGTTGCACAGAGATTAATTTCTAATTATTTCTCTCTGAGTAACTCTGTGCCTTTTCTCTTTTTATCTCTGTAAAACAAGCTTTTTACTCTTTACTTACCTTCGCAGCTTCCGCCGAACCCGATTGGATAATACTTCCAAAAAAGAGCATATTGGCCATTATTTTATTCGTTCCGTACCAAAAAGCTCTAAAATTGGGATTATCAATCATGCAAATAGAACGTCCTGAACCGATTTGAGAAACCACAATTGAAGGCGTATTTTTTATCACATCATTCCATTTTGATTTCAAATAACCACTTGTCAAAGGATTGGACGTGTAAACCAAAGGCGCAGCATAAGCATTCTGCGGCAACTCCATAAACATCGAATCTGCTCTAAAAACTGCTATTTTAGGAGAATGATAACCATATAAAAGAGGGTGTGATAAATCCGCATCCGCTTCAAAGATAGCGCCACCGATTACTGCCGAGCCTTCGTCATTTTCTAATTTTGCGTAGGGACGACGACCCGTTTTTACCTCTTTTTTAACCGTTTTAAACTCTATATTGGCTAATTCATTGGTTTTTAAATATTTAGTAGCGCGCCCAAAGGCAATTAAAACGCCCCCTGCGGCAGTGTATTCTTTCAGTTTAGTCGCAATTGCAGCAGAATAAGTACCATCCACTAAAATAATGCTTGAATAACTGCTTAAATTGTAACGACTCAAATTTGCGGCATCAATCATCGTCAATTGCATATCGTATCGAGTATCCAATAAATGCCAAATTTCACCTGCATCATTGTTCGTGACACCGTCGCCCACGAGCATCGCTACATTTGGCTTTTTGAGTGTGACAGCTGATGGTCCACCCAAATCTACCCCCTCAGTAGCAAGCCCCGTTTTTAAGGCATAAACCGAAACACCCGTCTTTTTAACCGTGGCTTGTATCAAATTAAAAATGGCATCCGAAGATTTAGATTGATTTTGAACAGGAACGACGATGGTTCCGTAGTCAAATTTCTTCCCCCCCTCAGTATTCACATCAATTTTTGAAGGGTCAGTCAATACTTTTACTAAAATATTTTCCTGTAAAAGGGCATTCAATAAGAGCGGTGAATAGTAATCATCAAAAGCAAAGGCATAGCCATAACTGCTTTGTCCACCCAAAATTTCACCACTTGGAAACGCTAAATCCACTACTTCTTTACCTAAAACATTATTTAAAGCGCCATCAAGCGCTTTGAAATCTAAACCAAAAGCAGTTGGAAGAGTCCATGATGAAATATCATAAAATATTGAATCCGTGAAAAATCCATTCGCCCCCTCAGTATATCGCTCAAAAGAAGCTTTGATGAGCTTATATTGTTGCTGTTCGGTAGGCACTACATAAGCTGAGCCTTTTTCAAAGCCTTGCGTATTTTGAGCCAATTCATATACTTTTATCTGGTTGCGTTTCAATATTTCAATAAACTGAAAAAGACGTGATTTATCGTATTTATCGCCAAAAACATATCCTTTTCGAGCGTCTTTAGCCGATTCGTCTTTGGCGTTTTTATAAAACTCTTTTTGATAGTTTAAAATTTCGACGCGCAAATTTTTAGCTGCTTCAATGGTTGAAAAAGAAGCCGTTAATTGATTACGAATCGTGAAAGGGAAACTCAATAAACCGTTACTGGTGCGCTGCAAATGCCCGCGTGAGCTCGCTTGCTCAAATAAAATGCCTATTGAACCATTAATATCGGGATAAGTAGAGCCTTTTCCGTAGTAAAAATCATCAAAACCTTGCTTTGTGTAGTACAACGAACCTATTTTATTCAAAGCTTTAGCGTGGAATTGAGCAATTTTACCCGTAAGCTCTTGATTTTTTTTAGGCGTAAAAGGGTTGACACGCGTGGGTTCACCTGGCATAAAAAAGAAAGTACCATTACTGCCCATTTCATGGTGGTCAGTCAAAATATTGGGTTTCCATTGATGAAAAAAGGCTAAACGGGCTTGCGATTCGGGCTGTTGTGCCACGAGCCAATCTCTATTCAAATCAAACCAATAATGATTGGTACGACCATATGGCCATACTTCGCTGAATTCACGGCTGGCTGGGTCAGATACCAAATTTTTAGAACGGTGCATGTTTACCCATTGGCTAAAACGCTGCATACCATCAGGATTAAAAGAAGGGTCAAATAAAATAACGATGTTTTTCAAAGTTTCATCTACCTCGGCACCTTGCGCTGCCGCCCAATAATAAGCGGCTAAAATCCCTGCATTTGCCCCACTCGGCTCATTGCCGTGGATGGAATGACCTTGATAGACCACTATGGGCATATTCGCCGTCTCTAAACTGCTGGATACTGAGGGGTCTGTCAATTTCACATGGTCTTCCTGAATTTTGTCAATATTGCGTTGATTCTCTGGCGAGGTTATCGTTAGGGTCATGACAATACGATTCTCATGCGTTCTGCCAAGCGTTTTAGAAGTAATTCTGTCGGAAAGTCTATCTAATTCACGCATATACGATACTAATTGGTCGTGACTGACGTGTTGTTCCCCGATTTGAAAGCCGAAAAACTCTTCGGGCGTGGGGATGTTTTTATCGTAAACAATATTATCGGGTAAATAGTAGGAAAGGGACTTTTTTTGAGCAAAAAGAGAGATACTTACAAAAATAAGTGTAAAAAGTACGATTTTTCTCATTATGACTTTGGTTTTAATTTAAATAATTGATTGTGAAAGTAGCTAAAAAATGTACTCCACAGTTGAAATTAGCCCAAATACACAACTCCTTTGATAAATTACTGAGGGGTATCGCTTTTGTTAAACGATACCCCTCAGTAAAAGCGGATATTTTAATGCTATTTCAGCAGATTTAATTCAATTTAAATGGAACGGTCAATTGAAACTCCGGAATTTTAGCTTTGAATGCTTGACCATCTTTTTGACGGACGAATAAATACGTTCCTGTCATTTTACCGATTTCAGTGGATAAATGCGTCCAAGAAACATATTGATGAAGCTCGCCTGACCTTAAAATAGGTTTTTCGCCTATTACGCCTTCTCCCTCTACCTCGGAAGTTGTACCGTTTGCTTCTGTGATGTACCAATGCCGTCTCATTAATTGGACGGTGTGTGCGCTCATATTTTCTATGGTGATTCGATAGGCAAAGACGTACTTCATGCCAATCGGATTACTATGCTCCTCTTGGTAAAACGTTTCAACACTTACTTTAATACCATTTGTGACAATAGTTTCCAGTGCTCCCATTTTAATAATTTGAAAGAGAGTGAAATAATATCATGAAAACAGATAAGGTATGCGATTGTTCAATCACAAAAGCATCTTGACAAATATACAAAAGAGGATTTTAAAATTATCATTTCTTTAAAAAATTACTCACCAACTCTTTGGCGTGTACCAAAGCTTTGCTCAAATCATCGTTCAAAACCACTGTATCAAATTTATTTTCGTAGGTCAATTCCTCAGCGGCTCTTTGAATGCGTTTTTTAAGACTTTCTGGTGTCTCCGTTTTTCTATTTTTAAGCCTTTCGAACAATATTTCTTTAGAAGGCGGCTTGATGAAAATAGACAATGATTCATCTGGGTACGCATTTTTAAGATTCGTTGCTCCTTTTACGTCCACATCGAAAATGATACACTTACCAAGTGACCACAATCTCTCAATTTCCTTTTTTAAAGTACCGTAATATTGATTGTCATAAACCTCTTCATACTCCAAAAAAGCGCCTTCGGCAACCAGTCTTTTAAACTCAGGAGTGGATAAGAAATAATAGTCTTCACCTTCTTTTTCATGCGCCCGCTTTCCTCTATTGGTGGCAGACACAGAAAATGCCAGCTCACCAAATTGCTCCAATAGATGGTGTACTATAGTCGTCTTCCCTGCTCCCGATGGAGCTGTTACTATGATTAACTTATTCATAATAATTCAAAACAATTTAACTCTTCGTTAAGTATTGAGATTGGATGATTGTTGATGTATTTCGCTACTCAATACTAATTATTAAACAAGGTTCTCTACCAATTATTTAATTTTTTCAAGCTCATCCTTCATTTGTACTACCAAATGTTGAATATCCGAAGAGTACGCTTTTGAGCCTAAAGTATTGATTTCACGACCAATTTCTTGAGTAATGAAGTTCAGAGTACGTCCTTTTGAAGTATTCTTTTTATCTTTTAGTGTGTCAACAAAATAGCGGCAATGTTGTTCCAAGCGCACTTTTTCCTCAGTCACATCTATTTTTTCAAGATAAAACAGAACCTCTTGCTCAAAGCGGTTTTCATCAATATTCTCTTTACCTAAAAACTCATCAAGATTTTGGCGGAGGCGTTGGCGAAGTTTAACGATTCGCTCTTTCTCATGCGGCACTATATCTTGTAAAAGTTGGAGAATATTGGCGATTCTGTCATGTAAATCTCTCTCCATTGCCCCCCCCTCAGTAAGACGGAACTTTTTGAAATCTTCAAGAGCTTCCAGTAAGGTTTTATGAGAAACCTCCCATTCATCATCCTGTACTCCTTCTTCATCCGTGCCCACAATATTAGGCAACCTCAATATAGCTGATAGAAGGTCGTCAGCAGGCATATTTAACTCCGCTGTCAATCCTTTTAGTTCTTTATAATATTTCTTAAAAAGCTCATGATTCAGGGCAAAATCATCCTCTCCAGACAAAGACCGGATATTAATACTCACATCAATTTTGCCACGTTCGGCTTGCTCGGTCAGGATTCGGCGCAATTCAATCTCCTTTTCCTTATAATTAAAAGGCATCTTGAAACGAATATCTGTCATTTTTGAATTTAAAGCACGCACTTCTATGGTAATACTCTTGTCTGAAAAAGTACTCGTTGCACGCCCATAACCTGTCATTGAAAGCAGCATATCACTAATTTTTAGATAAATGAAGCGCAAAGATAATAAAAGGTATGTAAGTGTTATGAATATAAAATTTTAATACAAGTATTTATGGGTGAAATAAAAAAATAAAAAAAACTACATAAAGTATTGATTATCAACTAAATAAATGTATTTTCGTCCTACTTTTTATATGTGAGACACTTTAAGCCATTAGTTTGGCATTTTTTTACATCAAAATATTTAACGAAGTGATTAAAAATAGTATTTGTATGCATTGGCTGCCTACAATTGCTGTTTTGTATTGATGCTTATTTTCACAAGCAAATAAACTGAAATAATATTAAGAAGTCATATAATTTGGCTCAAAATTTGTCAAGGTCATATAAAGTATTAATTTTCAAATATGTAAATCGTTGTAAATTAATTTTTTTTGAACATTTTTTTAAAAAAAGTACACGAAATATTTTTTTATTTCAGAATAAAAAACAGAAATTTGCGCCACTTTTGACAAAGCGAAAAAGATACTGAACTAAAATTTATAATTTATTCAAAATCAATTTATAATGAGAAAAGCTGATATCGTAACAGCCATTTCTGAGAAAACCGGACTCGCCAAAGTAGATGTATTGGTAACACTTGAAACGTTCTTCAATGAAGTGCGTGATACAATGGGTAATGGAGAGAATGTTTATATTCGTGGATTTGGGTCTTTCATCATCAAACGCCGTGCGGCTAAAACTGGTCGTAATATCAAACGCGGTAAAACTGTTCAGATTCCTGAGCATTACATCCCTGCTTTCAAGCCAGCGAAAGTATTCACTGAGCACGTGAAAAGCAAGGTAACTTCTTTGCCGGACGAAATAAAGAGCGAAGAGTAAAATACTCGAATTGGGCATTTATTGGGATATTGGAATATTTTGTATTTCAGTATCCCAATATTTATTTTTAGGGTAGCGCTCCAATAAGATGAAGTATAACTTTCCTTTTTACACCATTATTTTGATTTTCCTTATTACAAATTCGTAGCTTTGCGATTCAAAAATTGTAAATTAATTTGTAAAATCGTTTATCAAAATAAGCTTTAAATAATATGAATAGACAGCAACTTTTAGTTGTCGGCGCAGCAGTGGCATTATTTTTTACCCTGTATTTTGGCTGTGGAACTCAGACCAAAGAACAGAAAGCAATTGATCAATCCCGTGCGCTCACTACCGAGGCTCTTGATATTAAAAGCCATATTGAATCCACTCTTGCTACCTTAGATGCATCGCAGAAATCAAAGATAATGGCTTTTGAATCCAATAAAGATTCTAAAGACCCCTCAGTATTGAAGCAACTTTCATCGGCTTGGCACAATGCACAGCACGACGAAATAGCTGCTTGGTACGCAGAAAAAATTGCAGATGTAGAAAAAACGGAAGAATCTTGGAGCATTGCGGGAGCTAACTATTATTTGGCAATTGCCCAAAATACTGACAAAGCTATGCGAGATTTTTGTACTCAAAAAGCAGTGAATGCTTTTCAAAATGCCGTATCCCTCAATCCTAAAAAAATTGAGCATAAAATTAACTTGGCTTTGTGCTACACCGAAAATCCACCGCAGGATAACCCGATGAAAGGTATCTTGTTACTCCGTGAATTGGATAAAGAAAATCCTGATAATGTGCCCGTAAATGTGCAATTAGCTCGATTGGCTATCAAAACGGGGCAATATGATAAAGCTATTCCACGATTAGAAAAGGTATTGACATCAGAACCCGAAAATAAAAAAGCCATCTGTTTATTAGCGGATGCTTACAGGGAGACACAGAACGCAAGGGCTTTTGAACTGGAAAAGAGATGTAATAACTAATTAAAGCTCTTACTTCTCTCTGATAAAAGCGTTTTTTTTAACACAAACAGTGATTTGTCTGAAAATTATCATTTTTTATTTTTACCTTTGCACCTCATTTTGAAAATGCTGATAACACATTTTAAATATCACTTAAATGTGTTTGGCGATATAAAATTTTTTCAATCATTAAAAGATATATCACATGCCTTGTGGAAAAAAACGGAAGCGTCATAAAATAGCGACGCACAAGCGTAAAAAAAGATTGCGTAAGAATCGTCACAAGAAGAAGAAGTAATCTGATTTTTTAACCTGATGAGTATTGACAATACAGGCATTGTTGCTAACTCGAGGTGTATTTATCTAAAAGTCAGAGATTTTGTGGCTAAATCGAAAGAGATTTGGAGGAATGTCGGAAGAATTTTAATTCTTTCGGCTTTCCTTTCATGGTAATAAAAACAGCGAAAAACCTTCTTTGTTGTTTGAAAACTATACATTTTCTTGATTAATTAAAATATTTTAAAGCCGCTTCTTCTTGATTAAAAGTTAAAAATTTGACCAAATTATTATTGATTTCATATTGTGTAAAAAATACATTTCGTCAATATTTTTTAATTTTTGATTACCCTGAGGGATGTGTTGCATTTTAGGCTTGTTCCCTTTTTTTTCCTATTTACCTCAAAACCAAAAAAAGATATTGGGGGAACTTGTTTGAATTAAGCAATACGGAATAATATAGATTTGACTCTTTTACCCAATTACCTTCTATTTGCCAGAAAGCCATCCCATGATCTTTGTCAAATCTTAAAAATAACTTCCTCATACCAGATTTTTTGAATACCGATTTTATTTCAAAATAAAGCCAATTATTAGGTATTCATTAAATTCTGCGCTCTGAACTCATTATATATCACCTCCCGCCAACCTGCCGTTGTTGAAAAACAATAGTCTCATCGCTAACCAGTAGTTTCGTTGTGGAAAAAGAACTCATTATCCACTCGACGCCCACTGAGGTTGAAATCGCACTTTTAGAAGACGGAAAATTAGTCGAACTGCATCACGAAGAAATTAGCAATGATTTTGCTGTTGGAGACATCTTCATCGGTAAAATCAGAAAGTTAATGCCGGGTTTGAACGCTGCATTTGTGGATATTGGTCATAAGAAAGATGCTTTCTTGCATTATACCGATATGGGACCCAAGCTCAAAAATGTCCTAAAATACACAGATGGTGTTCTTGCCAATAGCTACAACACAGCTAATCTCGACAATTTCAGAATTGAGCCAGATATTAATAAAAATGGCAAAGTTGACCAAGTATTGGCTAAACGCCAACACATGCTGGTACAAATTCTGAAAGAACCTATCGGTACAAAAGGGCCGCGCCTGAGTTGTGAAATCACTATTCCAGGTCGCTTTTTAGTACTGACACCTTTCACAGATGTGATAGCAGTATCGAAGAAGATTTCAAGCGCGGAAGAGCGAAAACGACTTCAAAACATCGCGGAGAGTATTAAACCAAAAAACTTTGGTGTTATTGTTCGTACAGCTGCCGAAGGGAAAAAAACGGCTGAATTACACGAAGAAATGTTGCAAATGACCTCTAAGTGGGAAAAAATATTTTTGCAACTTAAGCAGGCAACACCCCCTGCAAAGCTCTTAAGTGAGCTTGACAAGACAACGAGTATCTTACGTGATTTATTGAATGACACTTTCACGCGTGTCATTGCTGATGATAAAGATACTTATGAAAGCATTAAAAACTTTCTCGCGGGATTTGCACCTGACCAAATAAAAATTGTTCAGCAGTACAAAGGCGCAAAACACATTTTTGATCATCATGGAGTTCATCGACAGATTAAAGCCTCTTTCGGGAAAGCGGCTACAATGTCAAGCGGCGCTTATTTGATAATCGAACACACTGAAGCGATGCACGTCGTAGATGTCAATAGTGGCCATAAAGTTGGCTCGCAATCAAGCGACGATGCTATTTTAGCTGTCAATGTAGAAGCAGCAGAAGAAATTGCAAGACAATTGCGTTTACGAGATTTGGGTGGTCTTATTGTTGTGGATTTCATTGATATGAAAGACCCTGAACATAAAAAAGAACTTCAAAATGTCATGAAGGATTTTATGGTCAAAGATAGGGCACAGCATACTATACTCCCCCTCAGTAAATTTGGTTTAATGCAGATTACACGCCAACGTGTAAGACCTGAACTCAAAATCAATACGGCTGAATTATGCCCTGCTTGCAATGGCTCAGGAAAAGTTCAACCGACAGTTTTACTCACTGATGATATTGACAGAGACCTCGAGTTTATCTTGCGGTCGCGCCCAAAAGGCAAACTATTCCTTCATGTTCACCCTTTTGTAGAAGCTTACCTACAAAAAGATTTTATCAAAAAGACATGGAGATGGTATTTGAAATATCAAAGATGGATATCTATCGTTCCCGAACCGGAATATCCGCTAAATGTGTACAAATTTTTTGATGATCACGAAGACGAAATCCGTTTAGGATAAAAAATAAAAGCCTGTGGGAGATTCTCACAGGCTTCTTTTTTTATTTTTTAAAAATAGCTCTTCAATATTTCTGCCATAAAAATCCCCCAATACGTCCCAGTTGCATTGCCCAAAGCCCCAATTAATATTGCTGCTAAGCTCAAATCTGGGCGACCCAAACTCTTTGCACAGGCTAAAGCCGTAGATGCCCCACCTACATTCGCTTGTGAAGCGATGCCGAGAATGTCCCAATCCTGCTTGAATAAATAGCCAATACCGAAGATTATTAAACCGTGAATAGTTATTAATAAGCTTACCATCATCAAAAGTGTAATCGCCAAAGAGCCTATACCCTGCAAAGCTTTAAAATCACAATATGCCCCTATAACCGTTAAAAACAGATAAACACAGAACAAGCCTAATGTTTTACCCCCTTTCAAACGATTGATAAATGGCAGCTGTGCCAATATCAAAGCGATGGAAGTAAGCCAAATTACTGAGGGGATAGATGGTAATAATTTTTGCAGTTGAGAAGAAATAAAGATAGTGCCGCAACCAATAGCGATCAATAAAGCCAAATTTGTTGGTGAAATAGCTTCATTTTCTGAAGTATGAGCAGCGTCATTCTCTTCATCAGACGCTTCTGCACTTTGCACTTTTGTTGGCAGAATACGCTTCATGAGTTGTGGAATGGCGATAGTTGCCACTACCCAAATCCCACCAATAATATTATCCACCGCATTAACCGCAGCGTACAGCGTACCATCTTTCATAAAACCATAGTGTAAAGCCACCGCATTCAAGTTAGTGCTCCCACCGATATAAGTGCCCGTGTACATACCTCCAATCATAAAAAACTGTTCGCCTATATTTTGTCGTCCACCAATAACCCACATTGAAACTAAAACGCCCGCCATAGTTGCAAAACTTCCTAAAAAAAAGCAAGCAATCATAGGTACGCCTGCTTTTTTCAAACTGCGCAATTGAATGCCCAGCATTAAAAAGAAGATAGCCAACGGAGAAATATAGGTAAAAATGCCTTCATAAAGCGGCGGTGCATTGGACGCCGTGGGTATAAGCCCCAAATTAGCTTCAATAGCACCTAAAATGATGATTATCAAAGCTGCGCTCAAATGCCTTATATAAGGTAGAGTAGCTAATTTTTCACCAATGAAAATATTTAAACATAAAATGGATAGGATAAAAAGTGGGTTGTCGTTCATACTCTCAGTTTTGATTTCAAGTAAAAATAGCAAAATTTATCGGACATAAAATAGGCCCCTCAGTATTTTATACAAACAAAAGATTAAAACTGTTAAACAATAAAATAAGTAGGCATTTAGTTCCATTTAGATATATCAAATATAGGCTGTACAAAAAAGTAGAAAAAGTTCTGCCATAAAACACTGGAAAACTAAGCCGCTTTTTTAGGTTTATAAGCCAATTTCAAGTCTTTTAATTTAATCTTTTCAAGAGCCAATTTAAGATGTTGAATATCCAAAGGCTGTGCAAAATTGGCAATTGTAAAAATAAATTCAGTAAGTCCTGCTCTATTATTAGGGTTTATTTTAGCTTTAAATTTTCCAAAAAAGCTCTCAATAATGTCAGACGAGCACAGTAAATGTTTTTGTTCTAAGGTTAGAGACTTCTGCAAGAGATTTTCTAAATAGCCTTTGACATTTTCAATAAATATACCTGCCTTTAACTGCGGGTCTAAGCCTATATATGTGTCAAAATTAGCCTCTATTGCTCGTTTTTGGGATACACCAAACCCCTCCGTTTTAAGTATTTGGCAAGTGTTTTTAAAAACATCTCTAACAATTAATAAGTCGTTTATAAACGCCTGTTTTTCCTTCAAAAAAGCCAATTTGTTTTGTACCGATTGAGGTAAATTAGACCACCCTTTCAATTGCTTTTCAGCCCAATTGACACAAGGAAATATATTCGCAAAACGCATCTTACCTCGCATACCAGGCGGCATATATTGACTATTGGCTTTGCTTAAATTCCATTCTTTGCGTAATTGCCCTATTAATTTACGGAACTCCTCAAAGTCACTATCGGTATTATACAACCGTTTTAAATGATTGGCAAAAACATGCGTACAATCAGTTATGTGATTGTAATTCAATACTTTATAAGCCCCACATAAGTTGCGCCCCTCATCACTCACCGCATATTTTATTGTCTTGGTTAAGCTAATTTTTGACAACACCTCAGCGATTGTTTCACTTTTCCATTCTTGGGATGCCTCAACATACAGCACTTCCATGTCGCTATGGACTAAGGCTCTATCTCGGGCTATCCCTTTCATATTTACTCCTAATATCAACAATATTTTCTCGCTTCCAAATACAATACTTTCGTCAATATAAACCACATAATCACCCACATTCTCCTCTGTTACTTTAAGTTTATAATAACCACTCTTACACAACCAATTCCGAATACTTGAATGGCTGGGGACTCGGCTCGATAAGCCTAATGTCAATAATAGACGACATAAACAGTGCCGTGAACTCCGTAAACTCATCGAACCATAACTTTGAAACTGCATCACAAGCCATATATAAACCAACGGATAATGATGTCTATCCGCTTTTTCAGCACTTACCGACACTGGTGGGGAGGGCAATGATGTCCCTTCAAAATATTTTGACTTCCAATTATCTCGGCTTGTTATCAGCTCTTTTATCCGCTTGCGCAACCGAATATTTTCCTTACTACGACCTTGGGCTTTGACTTTCCAATTATTCGTCGTAGTTTTGTATTGTCCATTGGACGCTTTCCTCGTCTTTTTTGTTTGTTTCACAGCGCAAAAATACGGGGAATTTTTTTTGCCTGTTTGTACAGCCTATGGCTAAGTAATTACTTTCTTTTTATGGTAGCCACGCTCATCGAAAGGCTGTAACTCTTCAATAAACATATCCTCCAATGTTTTCACTTCTTTGGCGTAATCCACTTTTTCATTTTCTCTTTCTTCAATTTCAGCTAATATCGTGAATGTAAAATTATCTTCTCCAAACGCTACCCAATCCGCTTGCATGGCTTTATCACGATGGCTACCAAAATTTAATTGCACTTTAAACCTATTCCAAATCGCCCTTAAATCGGTGCTGCTGCCAATAAAAATCTTTCCATTTTTTTCATTTTTAATCTGAAAAACACCCATTTGGGGTTTAATGAGCTTGTACTCTTGAGCCAATTCTTTATTGGTTTTCATGAATTTTATATTTTTTGAATTTCTAAAACTGGCGATGTTAAAGGGTTTTTATAAAGCATTTCAACGTATTCCGCCCGATTTGCTAAAATCATCCGTTGATTGATGGAGCCTTTATCCGTTATTTCACCTTTATCAATGGATAAGGTAAAATCTGCCAATATTGCTCGTTTTATTAAAGTTGAACTGCCTGTGCTTTGCAATGCAAATGTATTTAAAACGCCTTGTAAAGCCGCCAATACTGAGGGGGTATTAACAATAGTTTTCATATCAGCATCATCGCCTAATCCCGCTAATTTTTTACAATAATCAAGGTTTGGAAAAATAATAGCACCTAAAAATGCTCTGTCATGCCCCGTAATCACGGCATCTTGTATCAAACCCTTGCCAGCAGTTATTAATTTTGCTTTTAAAACACCCACGCTCACCCACGTACCTGTATCGAGTTTGAAATCTTCGGCAATGCGACCATCGAATATCATACCCTTGTTAGGGTCGTTTTCATCCACAAATTTCAAGGCATCGCCGGTGCAATAGTACCCCTCAGTATCGAAGGCTTTTGCGGTGGCTTCGGGGTTGCGCCAATAGCCTGGCATGACGTTCGGCGCTCGAAAACGGGCTTCAAGCTTACCACCATTGGGCACTAATTTCAACTCCATACCAGCAACAGGTACTCCAAGCATACCCGAAAAGCTGCCAAAATGCACATTAAACATAGAAGACGGGCTCGTCTCCGTCATCCCCAAACCCGATGAAATCAAGATGCGTTTGCCTGTTGTTTCGTAAGCCAATTCTTCTAAAGCATCCCAAGTGTGCTGAGGCATGCCTGCACCCGCGTAAAAAAGTAGTTTAAGTTTGCTGAAAAATTGCTCACGCAAGGCTTTGTCTGTCCTTAAATGCGGTATCAAATCTTCAAAGCCCTTTGGTACGTTGCAGTACATGGTCGGGGCTATTTCACGCAAATTTTCAATCGTTTTACCTAAACCATGCGGCGTTGGATTGCCCTCATCAATGTATAATGTACCGCCATTAAAAAGGGTCAAACCAAAATTATGATTACCACCAAATGTATGATTCCACGGCAACCAATCAATAAAAGTCAAACCACCGTTTTGCATAAAAGGGAAAGTTTGCGTGATTTGCTGCCAATTGGTTGTGACATTTCCATGTGTATTGATAACGCCTTTTGGTAAACCCGTTGAGCCCGATGTGAAAAGGATTTTAGCGATAGTTTCGGGTTCAATGTCTTTAAATTTACTATTAACTACCATATTTCCGAGTAAATCTGTCAGTTCAGATAGACTGCGTGTTACTTCGCAAAATGAAGTATGATTACAATGGGAATCATTGACCGATACAATTTCAGTATCAGATGCAATTGTTTCTAAAGCTTTTTCATATTGTTTCCCATTTTGAACAAATATCAAACCCGGCGTAAGCAAGTCGATTGTATGTTTTAATTTTTCAAAATCCGTAGATTTTAAAGAATAAGCGGGAGCGATAGCAGAGTAGGGAATGCCGATATGTAAGGCTGCCAAAGCCATCAATCCATGTTCAATACTGTTTTCAGATAAAATTGCCAACGGTCTTTCAGGTGAAACTTGGGTTTGAAGGAGGTACCGAGCAATACTTTTCACTTTTTCATAGGTTTCAGCATAAGTCAACGTACGCCAATTACCTTTTTCATCCTTTTGACCAATAAAAACCTTATTCGGCGTTTTTTTTGCCCAATGCACAAGTCGTTGCGTCATGCGATGAGGACGACTTTTAAGTGGCACCGTTGATTTCAAAACGACAACCCCTTCCCCCGAGTGCTCGGGGTGGAGCGCTTTTTGAATATCAATTTTAATGGTTTTTATTTTTAAAAAAGGCGTTTTTTTTAAATCCATAACTCGATTTAGGGTTTGGGATTTCGGATTTCGGAGAGGATTCAGCATAACTTCCGAAATCCCTAATCTGAAATCCGATATCAATTATTCACCTACTTTTTTAGCTCTGCCTTCCAAAAAATCATTTAAACGCTCCTTAGCTTCGGGCGCATCTTGAGCAATTGCTGCCATGAGTGCTTCCATCATCAAGCCACCATCTTGCCCTGCGTCCACGATGCGCGGGAGTACGTGCATGAGGGCATAATTTGTCATACCAGTATTATCACTGATTTTTTTAGCCAATTCCATGGCTTGTTCAAGACCCTTACCATCATCCACCACATATTGAGATAAGCCATAAGTGACCCCCTCAGTAGAAGTAAGGACACGACCCGTTAGCATCATATCTGTCATGCGCGCCATGCCAATTAATTTCGGTAATCGAACAGACGCTCCACCACCGACAAAAATACCCCGCTGACCTTCAGGCAATGCATAAAAAGTAGAATTTTCAGCCACTCGAATGTGACAAGCAGAGGCTATTTCTAAACCGCCACCCACACAAGCACCGTGTAAAACCGCCACAACAGGTACTGTACCAAATTGTACTTTTTCTAAAGCCCGATGCCAAATACGGGAGTGCAAGACACCTTGCACGGCATTGCGCTCTTTGAGTTCAGAAAGGTCAAGCCCTGCACTGAAATGTTTGCCTTCTCCGTAAATAATGGCACATTTTACGCCTTCTGGTATATTTGAAAATACCTTTTCAATGCCTAAAATCGTTTCATCGTTGATGGCATTGCGCTTATCGGGGCGATTGAGTGCAACGATGAGAATGTTATCTTTTACCTCTATTTTAAGGGTTTTTGATATATTATCGAGGGAAAATCCGTTAATCATACAGGCTTTATTTAAGGTGAAAAAGGGTTTTACAAATATAAGGAAGCCTTATATTTAAAACCTAATTTTACCTCATTTTTTAATCTTTTTATTGAAATTTACTGAGGGGGTGCAGTTTTCATCAATAAAACTTTCGGATAACTTTTCATGCCCAACCAAGAAAAAATGATAATGGCAACGCTCCCTATCACATACAAAGCGACCAGAGAATATTTTATCAAAAGCTCATTGTGAAAAACGCTATCCGTGAAAAAAGCAACGATGAAGGGGCCGCCACCCATACCAATAATATTTACAAAAAATAGAAAAATTGAAGACGCCAAAGCCCTCACGCGATTGGGCATTATCTCTTGCACTACCGCGACTGAGGCGCCAAATGGGAATGAGACAAAAAAAGCGGGCAGCATCATGCAGAGTAAAATGGTGTTGGGGTCGCTCAAAAAAAAGCAAAAAGTGGATAATAAAACGCCGATACCTGAAATCAAACCCACGCGCACTTTACCATCAATTTTACCTTGTTTGATGTACTTATCTGCCACCCACCCACCTACCACCACACCCAAAGCTGAAAAAATAGTGACGATTATGCCATATTTCAACCCAATTTCCTTCATTTGCCAACCGAAAGTGCGGGCAAAATAGGTTGGTATCCAAGCCGTTGAGCCATAACTGATGAAAGCCGTAAAAGAGGCAGCAAAAGTGACATAGAGGTAGGTTTTTCGCTGTTCCCAAATCACCGCCAGTGCTTCTTTTATAGTTAACTCGCTATTTATATTGGCGATTTTTATAAGGTCTTTTCGGGCAGGTTCTTTTATCGAAAACAACAAAAGTGAAATCACAATACCCGGCAAACCGATATAAATGAAGAGTTTTTGCCAATGAAAAATATCTCCTAAAATGGGAAAATGGGTCGTCCCGCTGGTTGGTAAAGTACTTACTAAACCCGCCCCAATCAAAATTGCCAACCCAGAACCAAGGAAAATCCCCATCGAATAAGTACTTAAAGCCGTTGCCAATCTATTCCTCGGAAAATAATCGGTAATTATGGAATAAGCTGAGGGACCTAATGTAGCTTCACCTACGCCTACACCCATGCGCGCCGCGAAAAACTGAGTGTAGCTCTTGACTCCAGCGCATAAAGCAGTCATCAAACTCCAAACTGTTACGCCTATAATAATGATGTTACGCCGATTGTATTTATCCGCGAAACGCCCGATAAAAAGTCCAAAAAAGGTATAAAACAGAGCAAAACTTAGACCCATCAATAGGCTAATTTCAGTATCTGATAGGTGCATGTCCCGTTTTATGGGGGCTACTAATAGCGCTAATATTTGACGGTCAATGAAAGAAGATATATTGGCAAGCATGAGTATGAATACGACATACCATGCGTAGCGAAGACTTGGTTGGGTTGCATTGTCCATTCTTGTTGTTGTTAATAAATGAAATCAAGACAATAATATAAGGTATCCTTGTTTTATAACAAAATAAATCTTCCTTTTTTAAAAATGGTTTTACAAAATTTTATAAAATCGTAGTAAAACATGATCTGCCATCCGTGCGCCCGTAGAAATGATGACGGCTTTATTGAGCCACGCATACTTACCATCCGCCACTTCAAACGTTGCCGCCGTTCGCATATAATATTCCTTTGGGTCAACTTTTTCACCCTTAGCCATTCGGGCTAAAACTTC
>JANMYC010001011.1:0-1562 GCA_031381715.1 Saprospiraceae bacterium | reverse complement strand
AAAATTTAAAGACATGACAAGAGTATTGAATCCAACCAAGTTTACACCTTTGCAGTTAGAGCTATTGAAATTTTATTCAATGAGTCCGACTGAGGAGGAAGTGTTAGAAGTGAAAGACATGTTGGCTAATTTTTTTTTAAGAAAAGCCATCAAGTCAATAGGTGAAATCGAAGAAGCAAGGGGGGCAACTGATGAAGATTTAGATAAATTATTGGAGGATGAAAATTAGAACGTTTAAAAGAAATTTTAGATAATTTAGAAAAAGAGGCATTGGAATAGAATGCCTCTTTTTATTTGACAATCAATATTTTATGCATACAATTATTTTAAAAAAAGGGAGAGATGAGGCTGTCAGGCGGTTCCATCCATGGATTTTTTCAGGGGCGATTCATCGGACAAAGGTGGATAAAAAGCAAAATGAAAAAGGTGGGATTGAAGACGGTGATTTGGTGGAAGTGGTGGATGCTAAAAACCAGTTTTTAGCAATGGGTTATTACAATGATGGGTCTATCACGGTGCGGATTTTGAGTTTTGAAAAAGAAGAAATCAATGCTATTTTTTGGGCTAAAAGGATTCAAAATGCCTATAATTATCGTAAAACTATTGGATTAATAGGTTCTGAAGTAACGAATTGTTACCGTTTGATTCACGCGGAAGGAGATGGTTTACCGGGGTTGATTATTGATATTTATCATAATGTGGCTGTGGTTCAGTGTCATGGAATAGGCATGCACCGACAAATTTTAATGATAAAAGAGGCTTTAATTGAGGTTTTTAAAGATGACTTGAAAGCCATTTATGATAAAAGTGCTGAAACGCTACCTTCTCAGTATTTAGCTCAATTTTCAGTAAATAATGACTATTTATGGAGTAAATCCGAAGTGCCACTCAATGTCCTTGAAAACGGAAATACCTTTGCGATTGATTGGATTACAGGTCAAAAAACTGGTTTTTTCCTTGACCAACGGGATAATCGGCAGTTAATTGAGCGGTATTCAAAAGGAAAAACGGTTTTAAATGCTTTTTGCTATTCGGGCGGTTTTTCAATTTATGCTTTAAAAGTAGGGGCAAAATCGGTTCATTCCGTTGATATTTCACAAAAAGCCATTGATTTGACGGATAAAAATGTGGAGATCAATCGCCCATTTGAAGGTGAACATACTTCGTTGGCAGCGGATGTGATGCAGTTTTTAAAAGAAAATGAAAGCATATATGATGTGATGATTGTTGACCCACCTGCGTTTGCAAAGAGTATCTCAAAAAGGCACAATGCCGTTCAGGCTTATAAACGCTTGAATGCCATGGCTTTGCGTCAAATTACTGAGGGGGGGATACTCTTTACCTTTAGTTGCTCTCAAGTAGTGGATAGGCAGTTATTTTATGATACAATTGTGGCGGCGAGTATTGAAGCGGGCAGAAAAGTGCGCGTGATGCATCACTTGACACAACCTGCTGACCATCCTGTGAATATTTTTCACCCAGAAGGTTCGTATCTAAAGGGTTTGGTTTTATATGTTGAATGATTATTGATTATTGATTATTGATTATTGATTCAAGTTTTA
>JANMYC010000973.1:0-5941 GCA_031381715.1 Saprospiraceae bacterium | reverse complement strand
AAAATAAATTATAAAAATTTAGAGCTTCTGGGTTCTGAAATTTTACCCGAAAATGAGCGAGCAAACTGGGAAAAAGATACGGTCAAATACGAAAGTATTTTTATTCCTTCTCTTGTTTCTTACGCAGGGTCGTGTCGCGTTGAACTTAGAATGATTCAAAAATACACCCCCGACGAACTGAATAAAATAAATCAACTCATTCTCGACCACATTCCAAAAGATTTTACGATTACGGAAGCCGATGAATACGAAAAAGAATATTTAGACGCCTTAGTGGATTTTAAACAGGAGTTTCAGAAAGAAAAAAACCTTTGGGATACCTTTCTTGATATATTAGCGGGCGGTACGCATCAATCGCCCGAAGAGCATGTCATGATGCAAAGATGGGTTGATGGCGAAAAGGGTGATTTATAAATCCAAGAGATGAATCATTTTTTCGAGCGCTTGAGCAACTACAATGTTATTAATCACGTTCTTAACTAAATTGACTAAAAACTGTTTTAAAGTAGGTTTACCGTTTCACGTAATTTAATTTTTTATCATGAAAATATTTATGATTGTCAGCCTTGTTTTAGTTATTTCATTTGTCGTTTTTCAAACATATACAGCTATGGCTTCCAATAAAAATGAAGAGCAGCCTTATACCATCATCAAAACTGAAAAAGATTTTGAAATTCGATTCTACCCCTCAGTAACCATGGCAATGATTACCTCTTCCGCCAAATCTTATAAAGAATTGGGCAATTCAGGTTTCAAAAAACTCGCTGGGTACATCTTTGGTGGTAACGATGCAAAGAAGCAAATCGCCATGACCGCACCCGTGCACATGGATATCAACGACTCGGCCTCGACGATGAGTTTTGTGATGCCTTCAGTGTACAATCAAGAGAATTTGCCCAAGCCCAATGATGCCAATGTTATCATTAAAAAAATACCCGATGAATACGTGGCGGCTATAAAATTTGGCGGATACGCTTCTGAAAGCGATATTAAACTCTATACGGAAAAATTAGAAACAGCCCTTAAAGCAGCCTCCATTTCTTATTACGGCAATTTTCGTTTTCTTGGATACAACGCGCCCTATCAGCTTTTCAGTAGAAGAAATGAAATAATTGTGAGCGTAAACTGGGTTTCAAAATAAGAAAAATATTAAAAAACCTTATCCAAAAGAATACTTCAAATGAAGAAAATCATGTTTTCTATTGCCATAATTGGTTTTATGGTTATAGACTCTTGCACGTCCACGCGGATAGATAGCAGTTGGAGAGAGCCCAATAAACAAATCGTCATTAACAAATTGAATAAAGTATTGGTTGTCGCTTTATTAAAAAATGAAGCCAGCCGCCGTGTAGCAGAAGACCAAATGGTTGCATTCCTTAAAGGCAAAGGCGTGGTGTCTTATAGCTATCTGGATGCCGATTTTAATAAAAAAAATGAACGTGAAATTAGAGAAAAGATAAAAGAAGATGGCTTTGATGGCGCCGTAACCATGAGTTTGGTAGACGTGGACAAAGAGCGCAATTATACCCCGGGCAATATCTCCGCTTTCCCTGAATATTATCAAACTTTCAGTCGGTATTATTCCAGAAATTGGTCTTATTATTCCAATCCAGGCTATTACTCCACCACTAAAACGTACAGCGTTGAAACCAATATTTATTCCATAAAAGAAGATAAAATTATATGGTTTGGACTCACAAAAACTACTGACCCCGATGGCGTTGACAAAATGACCAAAGAAATAGCTAAAGTGGTTTATAAAAAAATGATTAAAGAAGGTTTTATCAATCAATAAATACAAATATCATGAAAAAAGAAAATAAAAATTCAAACCAGACAAATCCGAAATTATCTACTAAAAAAGGTGATGATACTGAGGGGTATCCACTTTACCCTGCCGATGAGGACGTGTATAGTCACTCTCAAAGAGACACAAATTTTAATCCTGAAAACGCGTCAGGGAATGTTAGGACCGACACAGATAATCCTGAAAAGCGCAATGAAAAAGATTTTGAGGATGATGTTACTGGAGATGATTTGGATATTCCAGGGTCAGAATTGGATGATGAACAAGAGGAAACGGGCAATGAAGATGAAGAAAATAACTATTACAGCATCGGCGGAGATAGGCACGATGATTTGGAAGAAGATAGAGACGATTATCAGGAATAAGGAGTTAACAGAGGCTTAAATAATGACGAGTTGATTTTAAAAAACAGAAACGTGTGAAAGATGTAACTCATTTCAAAAATTGTGTAATACTTATCAGAATGAATAAGCCCACCTTTGTGCTATCAAAATAAAGATAAATATTGGTTGTTCCTTTTAAATACTACAAGCAATTTTATTTAAAATCCATATTTCAAGCAGTTTTTAATACTGAATACTGAGGGGGTAAAAAGCCCCATCGAGTGTACTCATAACCATAAATTTTAACCACAAATTTTAAACATAAAAATGAAAACAGCCCAACGGAAGACCCCGACAAAAAAGATGCTTTCAGGCATGGCGATTATGCTGATTGTTCTCACTATGGTGTCATGCTCCAAAAAAGTATCTTTTATGACTTCATCTGTTGTGCCAGCCGCAAGAGGATATGTGCGGGTAAAAAATGATGACAATAAAAACTACGCCATTGAAATACACCTATCCGATTTAGCAGAAGTAAAACGGCTACAGCCCGCTAAAAACACTTACGTGATTTGGATGGAAACAGATAAGCAAATGACTAAAAATATAGGTCAAATAAATAGCTCTGTCAATTCAATTACGAAAAAATTGAAAGCTTCTTTTGAAACTGTTTCTTCCTTTAAACCCATTAAGATATTCATAACCGCCGAAGATGAGGCAAGTGTTCAATATCCTGGCACTCAAGTAGTGCTCACAACGGATAGGTTTTAAGGGATAAAGTAAAAAATAAACTACCCAATTTAACAATTCTATTGATTTTACTATGCGTTAAATTGCTTTTAAATAATTCATTATTTCTCAATCAATTTGCCTTGATTAAAACCAATATAATTGCCAACTTGGGTAGCTTATTTTTTACTTTATCCCTAAGTTTCAAAAATCAGAGAAATCAATAATTTAGAAACATATAACATTTTATATACTAATTAATTTTAACTTTATTTTATCAACAATTAAACATAAACGTCATGGGTAATTTACTTTATACAATAGCAATAATCCTCATTATCTTCTGGGCAATAGGCTTTTTTGCTTACAGCGCAGGCGGCATTATCCATATCTTGCTGGTAATAGCAGTGATTTCTATACTTCTGAGGGTTATCCAAGGAAACAAAGCTCTGTAGATTTTGTATTCAAATTAGCTGTACTTCCCATTTTTAATAAATCATTAAAAACAGTTTTAACTAAGGAATCGGGTTAAAATATGGTGCGTTTCGCACCATCAAGCTGAAAGCATGACTGAGGGGGTGCGCTATGCTGGACAAAGCCAGATATTTAATTAAAAAGTATTTCAACAATTAAAAAAATTCTATTATGACATCAGGAAAAGTATTATTAGGTGCATTGGCAGGCGTTGCAATTGGTGCAGCAGCAGGAATCTTATTAGCTCCCGAATCAGGTGCAGCTACGCGGAAGAAAATTTCTAAAAAAGGAAATGGTTACGCTTCAGAATTAGGCGATAAATTCAACGAATTGGTGGATGGTATGACTCAGAAGTTTGAGACTATGATGGCTGAAGCCACTCACAAGGTTGAAAACGGTAAGTCAAGAGCAGAACATGCACTTTCAGAAGTTTCAAATTCTGCTAAAGCGAAAATGAATGAACTTAAGTAAGTAATTGCTTAAATTTAATCGACACAACTTGGTTCAAGTTCAAAACTTGAACCAAGTTAATTATTTGAAAACAAGTTTTTTATACTTAAATTTTTTTCAAATGTCGGTTATTTATAAAGAATACTCACAAAAATAAACAATTGAAATATTATGGAAAAGCCACCGAACTTAATCGAATCTTTATTTGAGAAATTGGGCTTGTACGGTAAAACGACGTACGAACTTTCAAAACTCAGAGCAGTACAAAAAACCACGAACGCAGCCTCGTCGGTTGTGGCTCGCGTGGTAGCGATAGTCATCTTATCTCTATTCGTATTTATTTTAAGTATCGGTATAGCCTTGTTATTAGGCGAATGGTTGGGTAAATTTTACTACGGCTTTTTTGTTGTTGCAGCATTCTACCTCTTGGTCGGGGTAATATGCCTTTTCCATCTTCATAAATGGATCGAAAAACCCATCAGCAATTTAATTATTTCACAGGTACTTTAATACGCTATATTATGCAAAAAATAGATACACAAATCCAACTCACCGAAGCCATTCGGCACTTAGAACTTGAACAGGCGGAAAGTTTAGATACGTTGAAAGAACAATCAAACATGATTTTTGATAGCATTAATCCGGTTAGCATCATCAAAAATACATTTAAAGAAGTAGTAGCCTCCAAAGAAATAAAAGAAAACATCCTCAATACCTCGATAGCTTTGGCTGTCGGATACCTTTCAAAAAAAGTGTTCGAAGAAGAGTCACACAGTCCCCTTAAAAAGATACTGGGTTCTGCCCTAATGTTTGGTATTACAACTGTAGTAGCCGAACATTCTGAATCTATTCAGACATTTGGGAAAGGGCTTATTGATATTATCAAGAGCAAATTGATTGATACAACCTCAGGTGTCAACGATTAAAATCCTACAAAACTAACTTCAAAATGCTTACTGTGAAAGATGTAACTTATTTAAAAAGTTGTGTAACACCTTCCAAAAGCAAAAGGCTCACCTTTGCAACATGAAAATTTATTCATAATCAAATTCAAAATTAGTTAAAATGAAAAAAGTAACATTCTTAATAATGTCAGCAATCCTATTGTCTAATGTTATTAATGCTCAAGAAAACGGAATGAATATCGGCTTGAAAGTAGGCGCCAACTATTCAAATGTGTACGACTCCAAAGGCGAACAATTTACCTCAGATGCTAAATTAGGTTTAGCTGCGGGTGCATTTTTAGATATTCCATTGGGTAGTTTTTTAGGAATTCAACCCGAAATACTCTTTTCACAGAAAGGATATAAAGGTAAAGGAACGGTATTGGGTAGCTCTTATAGCCTCACCAGAACGTCTAATTTTATTGATGTTCCGCTGTTTTTAGAAATCAAACCAGTTAGTTTTTTAACCTTGTTGGTAGGACCCCAATACTCTTACTTATTGAAACAAAAGGACGTGTTTGACAATGGCGCGTTGACTTTTGAGCAGGAAAAAGTATTTAATAACAGCAATCTCCGTAAAAATATATTGTGTTTTGTGGCGGGCGTTGATATCAACTTATCAAGAGTAACCGTAGGCGCAAGAGCAGGATGGGATATTCAGAATAATAACGGTGATGGCTCATCAAGTGCTCCACGTTACAAAAACGCTTGGGTACAAGCAACTTTGGGTTTCAGAATCTTATAAAAAAGACCCATTTCCGCATCAATGAGCGAGCGAGTATTCGTTTCAATAAACTTATAATCCGATTTTAAATACATTACAAAATGTACGGGCTACGGGTTAAAAATGCCGAGAGTGTTTTTGGCCCGTAGTTTGTTTAAAATACTGAGGGGGTGTCATTAAATTAATCTCTAAAGAATTGGAGAAAAGTCAAAACGTGTGAATGATGTAAGTTTTTTAAAAAGTCTTGTAACACTTATCCTTTCAAATAAGCTCAACTTTGTATTATAATTCAGTGAACGGACTATAATAATTGATATTTAAATATTGCGAGATTGTTTTTAAATATTAATTTTTCAATCTCCTAATACCTAAATATCTCAACATCGATGAATCATGAACTATATGAAAAAAGATATAAAATGGTCAATAGACCCACAAAACAGTGAAATTGGCTTTAAAGTAAAACACTTAGTCGTTTCGCACGTGAAAG
>JANMYC010000949.1:0-7213 GCA_031381715.1 Saprospiraceae bacterium | reverse complement strand
ATTTCACTCTAATTTTGAAGAGGTAAATTTACGATTTTATGTCAAACATAAAAAAGATAATGAATGGAAACGCGGGGCTGTTTTTATAAAAGAAATTGTCCCAAAATTTATGATTTCTCTGGTTGCCAATACGCTTTATGGTGAACATTACCAGACATTGCCCATGAAAAATGCTTTCAATACTGAGGGGGAGATTCAATCCATAGAGTACAGTTGGAAATTGGATGATTGGCAGAGCATAAAAGTTGAAGCAGAGACGTCACTAATACCTATTTTGGAAAGCAGTGAAGCAGAGTTTATAACGGAACATTATTGGGGTTATACGCAATTAAATTCAGGAAAAACGTCAGAATATGGTGTAGAACATCTTCGTTGGGATATGTATCCAATTAAAAAGCATGAAATTAATGTTGATTTCGGTAAAAATTACGGTGCTCAGTTTGAGTTTTTAAACCGAGAAAAGCCCAATTCCGTTTTTTTGGCGGAAGGTTCAGAAATAGTAGTGAGAGAGGGGCGATTTATATAGTGTTTTTTAAAGAAATTTATGCGGAATGTAAAGGGGACTTTTGATAATTTTCTCTAATTTGCAGCGATTTGTAGAGTTAAACTTTCGTTTCATAACAGTAGACGATTTAAAAGGGAAACATACGTTCCGCATGAATACAATATTAGAAGATTTATATAAAATTTTTCAAGAGTATCAACGTGTCACCACTGATACGCGTAAAATTACTGAGGGGTGTATCTTCTTTGCGCTCAAAGGCGACACTTTCGATGGCAATACTTTTGCTGAAAAAGCCTTGGAATTGGGTGCATCTTGTGCCGTTATTGACAATCCTACTTTCAAAAAAGACGATAATTATATACTTGTGGAGGACGTTTTGACGACTTTACAAGACTTTGCGCGATTTTATCGCCGTAAATTTGATTTTCCTGTCATTGCCATTACGGGCTCAAATGGAAAGACTACCACAAAGGAATTGGTGGCTGCCGTGATGTCGAGCCAATACAATACCCATTATACAAAGGGGAATTTCAATAATCACATCGGAGTACCGCTTACTTTATTGGAGCTCAATGCAGACCATGAGGTGGCAATCATTGAAATAGGAGCCAATCATCAAGGCGAAATTGACCTTTTGTGCAGTATTGCCGAGCCTACTCATGGCTTAATTACCAATATGGGAAAAGCGCATTTGGAAGGTTTTGGTGGTTTAGAAGGCGTTAAAAAAGGTAAATCGGAGATGTATCGCTGGTTAGCTGCGCACAAAGGAACCATATTTGTGAATGAGGATGAACCCTTTTTGCAAGATTATATTCCGGAAGATGCAAGGGTGATTGGATATCATCGGAGTACTGCGCCGTCCTTGAAGACCCCTCAGTATGAAGTCACTTTAGAGCTCTCCGAAAGCTTTTTGAAAGTCGGTTTTTTGAATTCCAAAGGAGAAATGTTGTATACTTTGACTAATTTGGTAGGCGAATATAATTTTGCCAATATCGCAACGGCTGTGGCAGTAGGCAAATATTTTAAAGTCAATACAGCCAAAATGAAAGCCGCTTTAGAGAGTTATGTGCCGAGTATGAATCGCTCACAACTCGTTGATTACAAAGGCTCTACGATTATCATGGACGCCTATAATGCCAACCCAACGAGTATGCGCAATGCCCTTTTAAATCTTTCTAAAATGCCTCAATCGCATAAAGTAGCCATAATAGGCGATATGCGGGAATTAGGCAATGAAAGTTTTCAAGAGCATCAAGATATTTTAAATTTAGCTAATTCATTGAATTTTAATCAGCTAATAACCGTTGGAACTGAATTTGGGAAAGTAAACACTGGCGATACTGAGGGGGGACATTTTAAGGAAACTATTCATGCTGCTGAATGGTTCAAATCTCAAAATTTTGATAAAGATACCTGTATTTTAATAAAAGGCTCACGCGGTATGCGGTTGGAGACTTTGCTTAATTGATTGTTGTATTGATAAATTGTTGTATTGTTTTGCACATTATAAGTGAACAATACAACAATTTAACAATACAACAATACAAATCACTTTCTTCCGAAATCAGCGGGAATTTCACCCCAATCCTCGGTTTCCCATTTGATAATCGGATTTTTATAGGTATTTGAATTGAGCCATTTCAGAGCCCTTTCCATCAATTCAAAAATCTGTTCGTTACGAGGTGTTCTTTCCAATTCCGTTTTCACTTTTTTATTGCGTACCCACGCAATTGCCGTGCGCGAATCGCTGTAAATCGGTGTAATATCCCTTCCTTCTTTTTTTAAAAACGCCAAACCATGTACTAAAGCTAAAAACTCCCCAATATTATTTGTGCCTTGCGGGAAGGGACCTTGATGAAAAATTTGCTCCTTCGTCTTGGTATAGACGCCCCGATATTCCATATTACCAGGGTTGCCACTGCAAGCCGCATCGACAGCAATACTTTCCTTAATAATCAAATCACGGCTAATTTTACCATTCGTTTTTTTAACGTCATCTTTTTTACTAAAATCATAATATTCGTAAAACTTGCCTTTGAAAGCTTTTTCAGCCTCTTCACGCGTTTCAAAAGATTTATATTTAGCATTCGGAAAGCCTTGGATTTGAGCTTTTGCATCATCCCAATTGGTATAAATGCCCGGTTTTGCACCTTCCCAAATGACGTATAGTTTTGTTTTTTTAGCCATATTATAATTAGTAGTCAGTTTTTGAGTAGTCAGTTGTCAATCAATAATCAAACACTCAGGGCTGACAACTGAATACTGATTTACTGTCAATTCACTATTAAATTTGAATATTTATCGTAATAAATAGAACTTTGCAAAAGTATAGCTTATCAGCGAATTGGTTAAGCTATTTTTTCTATTAAAAAACGTTTATTAAAATTATGATTGATACACACGCTCATTTATATTCAAAACAGTTCAACGGAGACCGTGAGGCGATGCTTGAACGCGCTCGTACTGAGGGGGTCACTAAAGTTTATCTACCAGCCGTGGATAGCGAATCGCACGAGAGGATGTTGGAATTGGAAGCTACTCATCCCGATTTTTGTGTAGCGATGATGGGCTTGCACCCATGCAGCGTGAATGAGGAATCGATTGAAAAAGAGTTAAAAATTGTTGAAAAACACATTTCTGAGCGCCCTTTTTGCGCTATTGGTGAAATAGGCATTGACCTTTATTGGGATAAAACGACTTTTGAAGTACAAAAAAAGGCTTTCGTTCAGCAAATGCATTGGGCGCAGGATTTGGGAATTCCTATTATTATTCACAGCCGTGAAAGCATGGATGAAGTGATTGATATTTTACAAAAAAATACGTTTTATACTGAGGGGGGGATACTCCACTGCTTTACAGGTAATGTTGAGCAAGGGCAAAAACTAATTGATATGGGTTTTTACTTAGGTATTGGGGGCGTTGCGACGTACAAAAATGGCGGTTTAGAGCCTGTAATTAACCATTTTTCCTTAGAGCATTTCGTTTTGGAAACGGATGCACCTTACTTGGCACCCATTCCGTTCAGAGGCAAACGCAATGAATCAAGCTATGTAAAGCACGTAGCGCAGCGGATAGCCCATATTAAAATGATTGATTTTGAAGAGGTAAATCGGGTGACTTCTTTGAATGCGGAGAAGATATTTTCGAAGGTTGGGCAGTTGGTTTAAATTGTTGTATTGTTAAATTGTTGTATTGTTTTTAAATAGCCAAACAATACAACAATTTAACAATACAACAATTTAAATAAACTCGCTTTCGAGACTCTTTATTCTTTCCGTTTTTATTCTTTTCAAGCCAAATGCCTTTTTGAAATGAGAATAAACGCCGATGCCCCAAAAGAAAGTCACCCAAATTGGGAACGGATAACCCATTCCTGAAAATAACCAAACCTTCCATTGCGAGCCGACTACAATGAGGTAAATGGCGAAGTGAATTAAAAAGCTTCTTTTAGCTTTTTCAATATCGTAATTATCGTTTCTATCGTATTGACAAGCCTGATTTTTCATGAATCCTATATTTTAAGTTTAATAAATTTTAATTTAAATAATAACTCAAAATTGGGCTAAATGCATCTTTTTTGCAACTAAAAACGACTAAGTTGTAGGAAAATGAGAGTGAACCATGCGAAATTACCGATGAGTTGGTTCTTATTTTTTAATCCAAATATTCCACTTTCCGTAAAAGCTTAACACCTAATGATATTTCAATTGTCAAATTGCGAATGCTTTGCTCTTGAACAGTGATATTCTGACGTTGAAATGGATCCCAACCAACAAAAGGAGGGCGGAAATACTGTCTTGAAATATCGGGATGAATACTCACCTCCAAAATACCACCGACCAATTCAGAAAATGGAAACTCATAACCACCGGCTACGCTCAATCCATAGTTCAGTTTTCGAGTAAATTCTTTCTGAGGCTGAGAATAAAATGCAAAAAGGGCATTGGCTGCTTCCAAATTTGTGCTGATGGTATATTCGCCGCGCAAACCAATGGAATAAAAAGCATTTTCTTTTCCAAGTACACCTCTACGTTTCGCACCCACTATTAGCACCGCATTGTTAAACTTGAACTGCTGCGTGAATCCTGGCGCTTCAAAACTATTACCATTCACGTCCACACCCACAGATTTGCGGTAGCGGAAAGCACTGCCTCTTATATGATAACCTGCTTGAGCAAATAGAACGGATGAGTTATCAGATGGGGCATTTTCGATAAAAAGTGCACCATGATATTGAAAAAGGAGGCTGTTATCATAAGATCCACCATTGCCCCAACGCTGAGAACCCGCTGAAAGTCCGCTTTTTAAACCCCATACGAAGCCTTGAGCATAAAATACTGAGGGGGTTAATAGAATAAATAAAATAATGCGTAAAATTTTCATTTTCAATTATTTATAACGTTTTACCGAAATTTTGAAATGGTTTTGAAAAACTTGAGTGAAAATAAAAAAAACTTTGCGAAAGTACTTATCTCTCTCGCAAAGTTTTAGTTAGAACAAAATCTATGACAAAAATGTCGAATATTTTTAAACACCTCTTATTTTATTCTTAATTGTTGACCTGGCTTGATAATATTATCCGCCAAACTATTCAATTGTTTTAATTGATCAACTGTTAAGTTAAACTTTCTTGAAATACCCCATAACGTTTCCCCTTGCTGAACGGTGTAATACTGTCCACTACCTGTTGTAGGTTGAGTAGTTGGTCTGGTAGGAACCGGTTTTGACTGAGGGGTTGATGGCGTTGTAGTCGGTCGAGTATTAGGATAGTTTGGGCGTGTCTCTGTATTCGGATAAGTCGGCTGTGTGTTAGTCGGGTACGTTGTTGGTGGTAAAGTAGGCTGCCCACCGGGGAAATTAGACTGTGGTTGAGAAGTACTATTGCCACTCGGTGAAATTTCAAAACCGAACTCACCATTATTAGTGGTAGGTGGAGTAGGGCGATTGGTTGTAGCCGGGTTAGTCACAGGCTTTTCAAGTAAAACATCAGGTTGTTGGCATTTTTTCCAATCACCAAATGTGTCTCTCAAAGCGGGCATATCCACTCTTTGAAACCATCCTTTGCGTAAAACTATCTTTTCACCAATGGCGGGTTGGTCGCCCTCGCGCATTTCATTTTTACCATAAAGTTTTGACAAACGAATGCCATATTTTTGAGAAATATCGAACATGGTTTCGCATTGCTGTACTCGGTGGTATTTTTCACTGCCATTCCAGCTATTGCGCTTTTTCTGAGTATAAATTACCGTTCCTTGAGGTAATTTACGGTCAGGTGCGCCGATTTCTTCGTTATAATCTTGAAGCTTTTTAATGCTGATATCATAGCGCCCTGCGATTTGCTCAAGCGTCATGCCGCTATTGATTTTTAAAAATTTTACGTCATTGCGCATACCTTCAGCCACAGATACGCCACTATTATTGGAAGAACTTGATGTGTTTGAAGGATTTTCAAAACCACCACTATTATTGTTGTTGTTGTTGGAGCCACTTCCATTAGATGCCATGCTTGAAGAACTCATCAAATCAAATTGATGTAGCTGTAAATCCTCGATAATGCGGATGAGCTTTTCAGAATAATCTGAAGCTGTAGCGTAACCAGAACTCTCTAAGCCATTAGCCCAGCTTGCATAGTCCTTTGGGTCGAGTTGAAAAAGTCCTCCATAACGATTAACCTTACGCGGGTCACGTAAAAATTCAGAATGTGCAATGAAAGATTCATCGCCATTTTTGTAGCCTCTGAAACATGATTTTATCAGTTGCCCAGTAACAGGGTCTTTGTCATCATCTTCTTGATAATAACGCTCTCCTTGCCAATCTGAATGGCATTTAATACCAAAATGGTTATTATATTGAGATGAAAGTGTGCTACGACCGGCATCAGATTCTAAAATGCCCTGCGCCAGTTTGATACTTGCTGGAATACCTGTGCGCTCCATTTCACGAATGGCAATGGCCTTGTAACGGTCAATATAGATATTGCGCGCTTCCAGATTGCTCATGCCTTTTGGTGTGGATACGGTGTTGTAAGACTTAGGAACGTCTTTTGCATTTTTTTTAAATGAAGTACAAGAAGCCACGCATAGAGACGCTGTGACCATAAAAAGCAAAGTTGCTTTATTAATTTGGACTGGGAATAATCTTTGTTTCATAGTGATCTTCTAATTTTTTAATGTAGTAGAAACGCCTTTAGTATTGAAAAATATTACAATTTAATCAAGTTTTAACGTAAAAAAAATACTAATATTACTTACCTGATAAAGCAAGTAATTGGTATATTTTTTCTTAATTTAATTGTTTAGAAGTCAAAGTTATGGAAATCTGAGGAAAAATGTTATATAAGTTTAAAAAAATGTCAAAAAAGGGTAGTGAATGCAGTGTGATTTTTTAAATTTCATGAATCAATTTGAAAAAGAATAAATCGAGTGTAAAACAGAAAAAAGTTTTGCAAACATGAGTAATGCAAAATTTATATTGCACCCCCTCAGTATCTCGCCTAATTTTTCACTTCCACAGCGAATAATTCGCTAATTGGAAATTCTAAAAAAAGACTGTTTTAGGCTTTTTTTTTAAAAAAGTATTAAAAAACAGCAGAAAAAGTTTAGAATTCACTTTTTAAATCAGCCGACAGTGATTACCTTTGCACCGTTTTAATGAATACATATAAAAATCTATATACGATGACTAAAAAGTCGTTCTTTTTAATTCTAT
>JANMYC010000915.1:0-2037 GCA_031381715.1 Saprospiraceae bacterium | reverse complement strand
AGCCATGCTCAAAGCTTTAGCGTGGCAGGAGGCAAACCCCATACAAGCCAAAGCTCCAACGGATTGGACAAATGGGGCTTATTACACGGGTGTGATGAAAGCCCATCAAGCGACTAAAAACCAAGCTTATTACGATGCCATGCTCAATATGGGCAAGCGCAACCAGTGGAAAACCTATGACCGTCTGTTTCATGCGGACGATGTGGTGATTTCAAACGCTTATTTGCACCTTGCACAATTGGGTGAAAAAGCCGTGGATTTAGCCCCAACGGAAAGATTTATTCAAGCGCATTTGTACGAGCCGCAAAAATGGAAAACGGGTAATGGCAATTCGGAGCAAGTCACTTTGTGGTGGTGGTGTGATGCGCTTTTTATGGCTCCACCACTCATTACGAAATATGCAGTGATGAAAAATGAGCTAAAACACCTTGATGAAATGCACAAATACTATATGCAGTGCTACAATTTACTCTATGATAACGAAAATCAACTATTTATCCGTGATAATCGCTTTTTGTGGTTAGGCTTGGGTACGGATATGAAAGAACCCAGCGGTAAAAAAGTCTTTTGGTCAAGGGGCAACGGTTGGGTCTTGGGTGGCTTGGCTTTGATGCTCGACGATATGCCCAAAAACTACAAACACCGCCCATTTTACGAAGATTTATACAAGAAAATGGCGAAGCGCATTTTGGCATTGCAACCCGCCGACGGCTTGTGGCGCACGAGCCTTTTAGCGCCCGAAAACTTCGCACATGGCGAAGTGAGTGGTAGCGGTTTTCACACGTTTGCTTTGGCTTGGGGCATCAATAATGGACTTTTGGATAAAGGCACGTACAAACCCACCGTGTTGAAAGCATGGAAAGCTTTGGCAGAATGTCAGCAAGAAGGCGGCAAAGTGGGTTGGGTACAAAACATCGGCTTCGACCCAAAACCTGCGGATAAAGACAGTTGGCAAAACTTCGGAACGGGGGCGTTTTTGATGGCGGGAAGTGAAGTTTTGAAGCTAAAATAACTTTCAAAAGCCCGAAATACTGAGGGGGTGTCTTTCAAATTTTCAACTTAAAATTACACGTAAAACATCGTCTAAAATGGCTGTATCCATAAAATCTGTTCCTCTTTTTTTAATATTATTTCTTTTCCTGCAATGCTCAAAAAGCCTTATTATTGCTCAAAATAGCAAGCCAATTGCTACACAAACGGCGACAAATCGGCAATTTACGTTCTTAGATTTTAACAAAATATCGAAGGTAAAATCGGGGATTAAAGAGAAAAACAGCACGTATAAAAAGGCTTACGACAATCTAATAAAATTGGCAGATAAGGCACTGAAAACGGAACTCACCTCCGTTGTTCAGAAAACGCAGACACCTCCAAGCGGTGATAAACACGATTATTTAAGCCTCGCCCCGTACTTCTGGCCCGACTCCACAAAAGCCGATGGTTTGCCATGGATGCGTAAAGATGGGCAAGTCAATCCGCTCACACGCGGTAAAAACGTGGATGAACCAAGCAAAGATGTGATGATTACGAGCGCGAAGAATTTGGCGTACGCTTTCTATTTTTCAGATAATAAAAAGTACGCCGCCCGCGCCGTTGAAGTCTTGCAAACGTGGTTTGTCAACGCGGATACCAAGATGAATCCCAATCTGAATTTTGGACAAGGCATCCCTGGCGTCAATACAGGTAGAGGATTTGGCATTATCGAATTTACGGGCATTTTGGATATTATTACAGCAATTGAAATGCTGCGTTTGGGCAATGCTTTGTACGAAAAAACGGACAAAGCCCTCACCAAATGGCTGTCAGATTACGTGAATTGGATGCAAACCAGCAAAATTGGTTTGGAAGAAAAAGCGACTACCAATAATCATGGTACTTGGTACGATACGCAAGTCACGGCTATTTTGCTTTTTCTTAAACGTGATGCCGAAGCGAAAGTGGTATTGGAAGCCTTCAAAAAAAGGATTGACCACCAAATTGAAGCAGACGGTAAGCAACCCGAAGAATTGGCGAGAACTAAATCCTTATCGTACAGTA
>JANMYC010000906.1:0-1934 GCA_031381715.1 Saprospiraceae bacterium | reverse complement strand
AAAGCTACAAGAATTTTTATCAAAGGTCAAAAAAAGGTTTTGAAAGCATTGGTAATTGCTTTTGCTCTACCCCCTCAGTATTTTCAAGATTTTTGGAAAGTTTTATTTTAAATAATTGATGATAAGCGGTAATTGCCCATAAATCACCATTTTCATCAAAAGCAATTTTCTTCGTGGGCTCCGCAAATCCCGCTATTTTTTTATTAAAAACCCATTGCTCATTCTTATTTTTCTGATAAAGCGCCACACCCGTATACAGCCCCTGAGCCAAAACATCCCGTTTTGAAGGATGTCGAATGAGGCACCAGCCACCTGTCTCATCGGAAATTTTTGAAATTGTATTATCTTTTTTAATGATAAAAGTACCAGAATTATGTCCGCATAATAATTGATTATCAAATATTTTTAAATCCCAAACTTGCCCTTGCAATCCGTTGAGTATTTTAAAATTACCACCGTCTTTGTTTTTATAAAATACACCTTGATTGGTACCAACATATAACTTATCGTTAAAATACGTAGCGGCATAAACTGTCCCAATTTTCCCGCTTTTATCTTGAAAAAAAGTGAGTGGTGTGGTTAAATCTATTAAATCAATGCCTTTATCTAAGCCAATCCAAAGGTTTTTTGCGTGATCTTCATGAAATGAAAGCACCGTGTTATTTTGAAGACCGTTCTCTTTATTAATGTGATAAACAAGTACCCCCTCAGTATCAAGGATAAAAATACCGTTCAGAATAGTCCCCAAAGCATAATTTCCATTGGATAATAAAACTCCTTTATTGAGCTGAAAATCTTTTGAAATGCTTTGTGCAGATTCTAACCAAGTTGAAAAAGTATTGTTTTCGTATTTAAATATACCATCTTTAGTTGTGCCGATTAAAAAGCCTTTTTTCAATGGTAAAATGGTAGAAACCACAGTATTGGCTAAAAAGGCACTGCCTTCAATGAACTTAAAAGTATTGTTTTCACCTAATTCGTAAAGTCCCTTCGTCAACCCCTGCAAAATCAAGTGGTTGCCAATGGGATGCAAAAACATAATATTGCTTGGTGGATTTAAAACAGTTATTTTATGATAGTCGTATTTATAGATTACCGAAAACGACTGAAAATATACACAATTTTGAAATATCAAAATATGCCAAATTTCCTCTTTTTGCACCTTTGAATTCGTTACGCCTTGACTCAATGAATGATAGCGGTAATTACCAGTGTCATCGCGCTGCCAGAAACCAAATTCGGCAAAACCTCCCGAAAAAATGCGTCCTTCTTTATCGGAAGCTACTGACCTTACAATTTGCTGATTAGGCAACGAAAGTGTTCGCCAAAAAGCACCATCAAATGCCAGAACGCCCGCGCCATTACCCATGAACATTTCATCATCGGGCGATTGAGTTATTGACCAATTTTGGCTTTGAGCATGATAGTCATCTTTTGAAAAATTCAAGGTGTGGGGCACTTCCTGCGCATGAAGGAAGCCCAATAATCCTAAAATTGTCGTTAAAATTGTAGATAACCGTCTTTGCATAAAAGCAAAGTTAAACGAGTCTTTAATTTTTAGTCCTGATTCTATGAATAAACTTTTAAAATATTGCATTTCATTAGGAAGTAGACATTGCCGTAATTTTAATAATTTTAAAACCATTCAACCTGCTTTTTCATTATCCACAAAAACCTTTATACTTTTGCGCTTTCAATTCAGCTAATTGATGTGAATTGATGTCAACGCAGCATTTTTAATTTATGAATGATCCTTTTTTAATGAACAGTGCCGAATTTGAGGTAAAAACAAGTTGTTTTATCCGATTTCAAGAATCTACTGAGGGGTACGTTTTACCAGAGCGTTTCACTTTTCCTTTTTATTATGAGCCACACCCACTCAGTCTATTGGCGGCAAAAGAGTTGCAGGCATATATTAATCAGCAAAGTGAAAT
>JANMYC010000885.1:0-1692 GCA_031381715.1 Saprospiraceae bacterium | reverse complement strand
CTTATCGAGTGTGTCCCTAATTTCAGTGAAGGGCGTGATATGTCCATTATCAAGCAAATAACGGATGAAATAGAAAGCGTAGAAGGTGTTCTCTTACTCAACGTTGACCCCGGTAAGGCTACCAACCGCACCGTCGTAACTTTTGTCGGTGAGCCACAAGCGGTTGTTCAAGCAGCTTTTTTAGCGATAAAAAAGGCATCGGAAGTGATAGATATGCGCCAACACAAAGGCGAGCATCCACGCATGGGTGCAACTGATGTCTGCCCACTGATTCCAATCGCTCATATTTCAATGGAGGAAACGGCTGATTGGGCAAGGCGTTTGGGTGAAATGGTAGGCGCCCCCCTCAGTATTCCAGTCTTTTTATACGAATCAGCAGCTTCAAAACCAGAGCGTCAGAATTTAGCAACAATTAGAGCAGGAGAGTACGAAGGCTTAGCTGAAAAACTCAAAAAACCTGAATGGCAACCTGACTTTGGACTCGCTGTTTTTAATGCAAAAGCAGGGGGCACGGTGATAGGCGCACGGGATTTTTTAGTCGCATATAATGTCAATCTGAATACTACGAGCGTCCGCAGAGCCAATTCGGTAGCTTTTGATGTGCGCGAGCAAGGGCGTGTGGTGACGGATGAAAAAGGTAAAACCGTTTTGGATGAAAAGGGAGAGCCTAAAAGAGAGGCAGGTATGTGTAAATCAGTGAAAGGCATCGGCTGGTTCATCGAAGAATATGGGATTGCGCAAGTATCTATGAATTTGACGAATATCAACGAAACACCGCTTCATATTGCCTTTGAAGCCTGCTGCCAAAGTGCTGAAAAGCGGGGTATGCGGGTAACGGGTTCTGAATTGGTCGGGCTTGTACCCAAGCGCGTTTTGATTGAAGCGGGTCAATATTTTTTAAAAAAGCAAAAACGCTCGGCAGGCGTATCCGAAGAAGAACTTATTAAAATAGCGGTTAAAACCTTTGGCTTGGATGAATTAACGCCATTTGACCCTCAAAAACGAGTGATTGAATATCTGCTTGAAAGCCCCACTGCTAACCCCCTCAGTAAAATGAGCCTCCAAAAGTTCGCGGATGAAACGGCATCAGAAAGTCCTGCGCCAGGTGGGGGTTCTATAGCAGCTTATTTGGGTGCATTGGGTGCGGCATTGGCAACTATGGTAGCGAATTTGAGTAGCCATAAAAAAGGTTGGGATGCTCGATGGGAAGAGTTTTCGGATTGGGCAGAAAAAGGTCAAGCCCTCAAAGATGCTCTTTTAAAAAAGGTAGATGAAGATACTGCTGCTTTTAACGCCATTATGGAAGCCATGCAATTGCCTAAAAGCAGTGAAATTGAAAAAAAAGCCCGTAAAACAGCTCTTCAAGCAGCTACCAAGCTGGCGATAGAAGTACCCCTAAGTACAATGCGCCTTTCAATGGAAAGTTTTAACATTATTAAAGCTATGGCTGAAATTGGCAACCCCAATTCGGTGAGTGATGCGGGCGTTGGGGCTTTGTGTGCGAGGGCTGCGGTTCGGGGGGCATATTTAAACGTAAAAATAAATATGGGTGGTTTTGAGGATAAAGATTATGTTGAAAAAACATTGAATGAAGCCAATATGATGATTATGCAAGCAGACGTTTTAGAAAAAGAGGTTTTAGAGATTGTTGAAAGTAAGATTTGAAAACAAAAGTAAAAGATGTCCTTTTTT
>JANMYC010000870.1:0-2614 GCA_031381715.1 Saprospiraceae bacterium | reverse complement strand
CCTCTTGAGCGCGTCGGTTTTATTTTTAAAAGGGCTTCATCCTCAAATTCGGCTAACGAAATTACCGTCAAATTAGGAAAAGCCATATCTTTTAAAATCGAATAACATTTATCATCAAAAGCAAAAACGTACAAATGGGCAGTGCCACCGCTCGCCGCCATCAGCGATTCGTAAGTTACGATACCTCGACTTAAATAATTGGAATCAAATAAAGTACAAAAATTCAGCATCTATATTATATTAAAAATCAGTTTTTTATAAAAAATCAGCCCCCCTGCCCCCAAAGGGGGAGTACTACTCAGTAAACATAAACAATATTAGAAAATGCACAATTTTAGCATTTTCCGAGTGGTACTCCCCCTTTGGGGGTACGGGGGCTAAGTAATTATCAGTTTTTTATAATTTTATTTTCAAAAATCATCCCTTTGTATTGGCAATCTAAAATATTAATTTTATCCAACGCAGGGAATTCTTTAACAAAGCGAGCGTGTTTTTCAGTAAAACACAAAAATTTCTTTTCACTAAAAATCCAGCACGGATAACTTGCTTCATAAATTTTAGGCGGTACTATCTGAACGGTCAATCTATCTGCTTCAGACGGGATAAAAGGCGTTCTATCAATCATAATATGTGGAATTCCACTTTTAAAAATATCCATTAAAACGTCATAAGGTTTTTCGATGTACATCAATACACTTGAAATAAAAACTGCATTGGGTTGATACTTTTCGATAGCCTCATCAATAGTATATTCAAATTTTAAAACTTCGTTTTCAAATTCAGTTTTACCTATTTTAACGAAATCTCCTTGCTCTACTACGCACCAAATTAAATTTGGAAAGTGTTTTAAAATTTCACGGTGTTGAAAATATGTACTGCCCAGAGCACCGCCAAAATCCAACACTTTTACAGCCCCCTCAGTTCCGATTCCCAGAGCGATATTTTTAAGCCAGTTTATGAGTTCTTCATTGATTTCAGACTCATAAAAAGCAACAGAATCTCGCTCAAACGCGGCTTTTCCATCTCTTACCAATATACTTGAAGCCTTTACTTTTTCAAATATTTCAGTAGAATTATACCCTCCACAAGTAGAATTTGCCATTGACCAATTGGGAAAATCACCAAACCAACCCCAACCTTTCCAATATCGATAATATAAATCTATTAAAATCTGCTTCATAAATTAAGAACACGAAACTCAAGTTCCGCAATTTAAAATTTCTTTAATTCGGAACTCAAGTTCCGCTCTACGACATTAATTCCGCCCATTTCTTCTTCTATTTTGTCATAAAACTCAGCTTATTTGCGTAAGCTTTGCGCATTTTTTCGTGCACAATTGGGTCAATACTGAGGGGTATCGGTTTTATCTCAATCGGAACTTGAGCCAATGGCGGTGTTATCGTTTCAGCCGCGTGGGTTGCACCTTCGCCCGCAATATGGTTTGATAAAGATGGATTCGGATATAAGTTTAATTTATTATTTAAAACAGAAACGGCTAACCACCGCACTGCCCAAGAACTTACTTTACCCGAAATCTGATTTTTAAGCATTTTTTCAAAATTATAGGCACCTTCTAAGTTAAAACGATGCATTAAGCCCCTACGTTCCAAGTCACTGAGCAATTTTTGACCATTTTTTTCAAATAAAACCCATCTATCAGCCCAAGTTGCCCAACCGTAACAATCAGGAACGGCTGTAAAAATTGTTGAAGCTGTTTCTGCATCATTAGCGAAGTAATTGCACGCACCTATACTCAAAACCCCATTTTTATCCTTATAAAAAGCCAAACTCTCGTTCATGAATTTTAAAAAATAAGGCGACGTCACTACATCATCTTCTAAAACAATCACAGAGCCATATTGATTCACAATTTCAGTCACACCTTCAATAATGGACTTGCTCAATCCCCAATTTTCAGCGCGTTCAATAATAATGACTTCACCAAATTGCTTTGAAACTTTGACTTCTTCTTTTAAAAATTGCCTCACTGCTTGTATTTGCTGCCTTTTTTCGTCCGAAGCATACGCTTTCGCACCGTCACTGAAAATATAGAGAATGGAAGATTTAGCCCATTCATTCAAAGCCAATGCCTCAATAGTTTGCATCGTTTGAGCCAATCTATTGAAAGTAAAGAGAACAATGGGTGCTAAATTTTGCATTTTTTAATAAAAATAATGATAAAATTGATGTGCAGAACTTGAGTTCCGCTTTACTTATAAAATACCTCGCTGTAATACCTCGAAAAACTCAAACCCCATTTTATTGGTGGTATTATAACAGGTAAACCCAACTCTTGTTGTACGGCAATGAGGGGTAAATTGATGCCTAAACCCATCGCTGCCATGCTTGTACCTTGGATTCTTGGATTGATTTCTAATATTTTAAAACGCCCATCTTCCGCTTTTTTAACCTGAATCCCGATGGGCCCATGCAGATTCATTGATTCAATAATTTCATGACAATATTGTATAATTTCTTGATTTTCAATAAATTGCCCTTCCACTGAAATACCATTATTCATCTTTTTTCTTATACGAGGTAAAATCAAAATGGGTTTACCGTTGTTGACGATTGTATCAATCGTATATTCCTCAAACGGTAAAACTTCTGAAAG
>JANMYC010000868.1:0-3162 GCA_031381715.1 Saprospiraceae bacterium | reverse complement strand
AGCAGGAATGCGATGTCCCCACCATAATTGGCGTGAAATACACCAATCACGAACATTGTCTTCGTTCATCCAATGACGATAGACATTTTTGAAAGATTTAGGATAAAAATCAATGTGGTCACTCTCAACTGCTGCCAATGCAGGAGCAGCCAAAGCCTTCATATCCACATACCATTGAAGCGACATTTTAGGCTCTACAACCGTATTGGTACGCTCAGAACGCCCAATATTGGTTTTATAATCTTCTAATTTTACCAAATTACCCGATTGGGTCAAAAGGTTTTTAGTATGTCTGCGAGCCTCAAATCTATCAACGCCTATGAGCGATGGCACACCACATTTTTCATTCAAAGTGCCATCATCATTCAATAAATCAATGACTTCCAAGCCATGTTTTTTACCCAATTCATAGTCATTTGGGTCATGTGCAGGCGTTACTTTCAAAGCACCCGTACCAAAATCCATATCCACATATTCATCAAAAATGATTGGAATGGCTCTATTTACAAGCGGAACAATCACTTTTTTACCTTTTAAATGCGCATAACGTGGGTCATTAGGATGAACCGCAACGGCAGCATCCGCCATGATGGTTTCAGGACGTTGAGTTGCAATAACTACCCCCTCCCCCGAGTGCTCGGGGTCAGAGCCTTCGATAAAATATTTTACGTGAAATAACTGCGCTTGCTCCTCGCCATGAATTACTTCTTCATTTGATAATACTGTTTTAGCTTCACAATCCCAGTTTACCATGCGGTAATCACGGTAGAGTTTGCCTTTACGGTACAAATCCACAAAAGTATGAATGACATCTGCGGAATAGCCTTCATCCATTGTGAAAGCTGTGCGCTCCCAATCGCAAGATGAACCCAATTTGCGGAGTTGTTGGAGGATAATGCCACCGTATTTTTCCTTCCATTCCCACGCATATTTCATAAACTCATCACGCGTCAAATCCGATTTTTTGATGCCCCGCTCCCGCAACATACGCACGACTTTCGCCTCCGTAGCGATTGACGCATGGTCAGTACCGGGAATCCAAATAGCATTTTTACCTTCCAAACGGGCTTTACGGGTTAATGCATCTTGAATGGTGTTATTGAGCATGTGCCCCATGTGCAACACACCCGTCACATTCGGCGGCGGAATGACGATGCTAAAAGGCTCACGGTCATCGGGTTCGTTGTGAAAATAGCCTGATTTTTCCCAATGGCTATACCATTTTTCTTCAATATCTGAGGGCGTGTACTTTGCGCTGAGTTCTGACATAAACTGTTGATTATGAGTTATTTACGATTAGTAAATTTTAATTTAAAATAAATAAAAACTGATAAGATGCTGGTTACAATTGAAATAATAAGTATTTTATCATCAATATAAATAGGAAAAATAGTTTCATACCAACCTGGTATATAAGAATATTTAATAGTTAAAATCCGATAAATGGTAGTAAATATAGAAATGCTAAACACAGTTATCAATCCTATCTTTATCAATTGCAAATTTATCTTCATGTTTGGAAAATTCAGTTTTAAAAAGTCCGCAAAAATAGGGAAAATTAGGGAAAGGTGATACCCCCTCAGTATTGAAGAATAAAAAATGTGTTGAAAAGCTTAAAATACGTGTTTTAATATCCAAAAATGATTAATTTTGATTTGTAAAAACCATGCTATCATGAGAAAATCAAACATTATACCCTATGACAACATTAGAAGAAGACAAGCGAAAATTACTCGCTTTGAAAAACCAGTTAACTGTTTTTTCTCTTTTTGGTGATGAATTTCACTTCTCGAAAAAAGAAAAAGAAATAGCTACGGATGCTATTTTAGATGAAATGATAATAATTTTAGAACGTATTAGAAAATATAAAGCTGATGAAAATGAGTAAAAAGACACCAACGTTTGAAGAAATACTCAAGTATTTCACAGATATGGATACAGATGAAAAAGCTACAATTTTTCATCAAAAGTTGCGCTTGTATTTGACTAATAAAACGCCAGAAGAACGTAATTTTGTAGGCAATATTTTTCTGTCCATTACACGTGATAATGCCCACCAATTACTCAAATCAATAGAACAAAAAGGTAACGTTGTTATGCTTGAGGAAATGCAACAAATGCTTTCAGAACTTGCTTAATTTCTACCTTCCCCGATTTTATCAAACTTCGTTCCTCAGTTACTTCAATGCATCACAATGACATAAAAAGCAAAAACGGCAGTTTCCTTCAAGAAAGTTGCCGTTTTTTATTCAATAGATTTTCTTAACTCGTCGAGATAATCTTTTGACACGTTTTCTATTTCAGATTTATCATAAATGGTTAAAAGATGTATTACGTCATCTATAATTTTTACGCAAGTTATCACTCTCGCGCCGCCACTTTTACCTTTACCTTTGGAACTGATAGCCATTCTAACTTTATATGAATTATCGCCCAGTGGGTCACCTTCAAAAGGATTTTGCTCTAATTTTTCAAAAAGGCTGTCTAAATCTCTTGTAATAGAAGGATACTTTTTTGCCAGTCTTTTGACTGCCTTTCTAAAATCATCGGTTGGTATAAATATCATCGTCGTTTTCTATATCAGATTCTAAATCGGCAATTAAATCTTTATAATTTGTATAAGATTTAATTCCTTTCAATTCTCCCCGCTCAATCGCCTTCGCATAACGAAGGGCTTTAGCAATAATCAATTGCTCTACTTCGTCAGCGGAAATTTTTTCTTTTTTATTATATATCACGATAGGCTCATCAACAGTTTGAAAACGGGTGTCTGAAATTTCTTTTATTTCAACGTATTTCAGCTTTTTAATCAATGCCATGAAAGCGTCAACGTATTTATCTTTAATGCTCAATCTTATTTCCATTTTCTAATATTTTTTTTACAAAAATAGTGTCTTTGACATGTTTTTCAAAATTTAGATTCTCTCTAATACCCACTTGAGCGCATTTTGCGCCATCACGCTTTGCGTGACAGTATTTCTCCTAAAATTCAAACTTTTTAGGAATATTATTGCTTTTAGCGTAGTATTCCGTCTTTTTATAAGTGTGAAGATATTGAAACAACTTATCCAAATCATCCTTAAAATCCAGATAATTATCCTCGTGGAGTTTATCCAAGCATTTTATGATAAAAAGCGTTCTTTTGATGCAATATTCTGAAAA
>JANMYC010000843.1:0-6253 GCA_031381715.1 Saprospiraceae bacterium | reverse complement strand
CAGTTCTCTATCCGATATGGTATCTACTGCCGAACCTGTGTTGAATGGAGATGGCACTTCGGATGGCGTTTATAAAATAAAAGGTCAAAAAATATATATTTCGGGCGGAGAACACGATGCCGTTGATAATATAGTGCATCTTCTGTTGGCTCGCGTGAAAGGTGCACCCGTGGGAACAAAAGGTATTTCCCTGTTCGTCGTCCCCAAATTCCGTCCTGAAAACGACGAATTGGTTCCAAATGATGTTCAGTGTGCTGGCATTTACGGTAAAATGGGTCAAAAAGGCTACGTCGCGGCGCATTTGATGTACGGTGAAAAAGAAAACTGCTTGGGCTATTTGGTAGGGGAACCCAATCAAGGCTTAAAATATATGTTCCAGATGATGAATGAAGCCCGCATAGGCACGGGCTTAGTTGCCGCTGGAGCTGCATCTGCAGCGTATTATGCTTCATTAAAATATGCCAACGTCCGCTCTCAAGGCAGACACCCGAGTAATAAAGACCCACACAGTCCACCCGTTTTAATCATTGAACACGCCGACGTTAAGCGAATGTTGCTCTTTCAGAAGGCGATTACTGAGGGGTCTATCGCTTTATTGGCTCAATGTTGCTATTATGCCGATATTGCCACAGTTGCAGAAGGCGAAGAGCAGCACAATGCTCATTTGCTGCTTGAACTTCTGACACCAATTGCTAAGAGTTATCCATCTGAAATGGGCATTCATTCCGTTTCAGCCGCTATCCAAACCCTCGGTGGTGCGGGCTATTGCGATGATTTTCCGATTGAACAAATTTATAGAGATATAAGAGTCAATGCCATTTATGAAGGCACAACCACCATCCACGGCATGGATTTATTGGGTCGTAAAATGATGTTGGAAAACGGAAAAGCCGCTCAATTATTCGGTAATGAAATTATTGAAACCGTCACCGAAGGCATTAAACTCCAGCATTTATCGATTTATGCCCAAAAACTGGGTGAAGCTGCCCAAAGATTACAAACCATGACCAAGGATATTTTCGATATTGGAAAAGAAAAAGGTGTGGAAGTGATGCTCTCCGATGCAACACTTTATCTCGAATATTTCAGTATTGTTACCATTGGTTGGATGTGGCTGAAGCAAGGTATTATTGCTGAAAAAGCCCTTTTAAAAGGTGTCGAGTCAGAAGATAAAATCTTTTATGAAAGTAAAAAAGCCGCTCTGAGATACTTTTTTGACTATGAAATACCGAAAACCAAGGGGCTTTATGCTCAATTAATCAATCCTTCAAAATTGACAATTGACCTGCAAAAAGAAATAATTGTGTAAAAAATGGCTTATAAAATACATACCCTCGACCTTAATTTTTTGGGGCATCGAGATACCATTGCGGCTTATTTAATTGAATCGGAAGAGAATTTGGTTTTAGTAGAAACGGGTCCTCACTCAACTTTTAATGCTCTCAAATCAGCCATTCAAAATTTGGGTTTTGAAATTGAACAGATTACACATGTTTTTTTAACGCATATTCATTTCGACCATGCGGGGGCAGCTTGGTGTTTAGCGCCCCACGCGACCATTTATGTCCATCCTTTTGGTGAAAAGCACTTAATAGACCCTACTAAGCTGTATAATTCAGCTAAAATGATTTATAAAGACGATATGGATAGGCTATGGGGCGATATGCACGGTATCCCTCCTGAAAAATTACACGCTACAACCCACGGTGAAATGGTAAAAGTGGGCAATCTGACTTTCATCGCTTGGCATACGCCAGGTCATGCCGTTCATCACATTGCTTGGCAATTAGAAAAAGACCTTTTTGTGGGTGACGTTGGCGGTGTAAAAATTGATGGTGGAATCGTTGTTCCACCCTGTCCCCCACCCGATATTGATATTGAGGCTTGGTGCCAATCCCTTAATCTTATTCGAGAACTCAAAGTAAAAACTTTGCACTTAACCCATTTTGGGCAAGTGACTTCCGTAAAAAAGCATACTGATTCGCTTGAAAAACGGTTAATGAGATGGTCAAATTGGATAAAACCTCATTATGAAAAAGGTGAATCACCACAAGAGGTGACCCCTCAGTACCAAGCCTTTGTGAAGAAAGAATTGGCTCAATTTGGCATCACAGGTGAGCATTACGAGCAGTACGAATCAGCTAATCCTGCTTGGATGAGTGTGGCGGGTTTGATGAGGTATTGGCATAAGAAGCAATAAGCGTATTAAATTCAAATGTACCCATAATTTTACTCCAATACAATTACACTTATAGCGTATTTTAGATTGTTGATTAAAATACATTAAAATAATATTATTTTATAAATCATTATTAATCAATCAATTGCTCTTTAAATATGCGCTTATTTGTTCAAAATATGCGCTTATTCACGAGTTAGCGGTCAGCTTAAAGCGAAATTCAACACAGTATTAACTTCAAAGGAAAATGAAAAAAATATTTTCGATACTTTTTATTTTAGGTTTGTTCCATTTCGGACAAGCTCAAAATATTGATACTTTAATTGACGTTGGAGGACATAAACTTCACTTCAACATTCTCAAAGGAAAAGGCGTTCCAATACTTTTTGAATCGGGTAATGGAGATGATGCTACAGTATGGAAAGACCTTTTAAAATCTATTCACGACTCAACAGGAGCTACATTGATAACTTATGACAGAGCAGGTTTAGGTCTAAGTGGGATTGATACATTGAAAATTAATATTTCCAATGAAGTAAAATCGTTAGAAATTGGATTACATAAATTAGGATTTTCCAAAAATATCTTTGTTGTTAGCCATTCTTTTGGAAGTTATTATTCGACCTTATTCACTTTGAAAAATCGTAAAAAAGTTAAAGGTATAGTTTTCATCGACGTTTTAACACCTTGCTTTTTTACGAAACAAAGAGCAAGAGAAACAAAAGAATCTATTAGCAATGATGATTGGTTAATGATAAAAAAAGAAGCAATAGGACTTTACTATGTTCTTAATAATCTTGAAACAATTTATGATTATACGAAAGACAAACAAATACCAACGAACATTCCATTGACAATAATCGGGGCTGATATTCCACCACAAATTGTAAAAGAAACTGAAAGAGACGAATGGAAGAATTGCCTTAAAGCTTTTGGCGAATTACAAAATCATAGTTACATCTTAGCAAAGAATTGTGGACATAAAGTATGGAAAGACAATCCGGCTCTTGTTACAAATGAAATAACAAAATTGTATAGAAAAGTAACTAATACCAAATGACAGAAGAAAGCCGAACCGCTAACAAGGGGTTTTGCAATATTGGGGCAGACGGAATAACAATGACATTTGTAATTATATATGGCTTCAGTTTCGGCTCACGAATATCTATCGGCTTTTGTATTTAACTTCAACTTTATATTTTCAATCAGCAGCGGTTCTGGGCACACGGAATTCTATTTCCCAACCTGCACAAAGCCCTGCTCTTTGGTAGCAATATAAGAAGTACTTTTGTACATGAAACGGGGTAAAATCCCACTTTTACTGAGGGGGTATTTGCGCGCTAACTCGTTGAGGGTTTTGAACCCTCAGAGAGTTTTATATGAAATATCACGTATTTCAATGGTCTTTGAAAAGCGGGATTTTACCCCGTTTCAACTATAAAATAAGAAAGAGTAAAAAAAATTAAATGACCTCTTGTGAGTATTGAATTCACCTTATCATCATTCATTAATTTATTTTTGTAAAATGCAAAAAAAAATCACCCTTAGCGTTATCATCTATTTTTTTATGATGATGCCATATAGTTTGATAGCCCAACCCGAATACGGCAATTGTATTCAAACATCACTCAAAAAGGGTAAAACAATCATCAAAAAACATGGTAAAAAACTTGCGGAACTACCTTTTGAAGCTTATTACAGAAGGGAATTAACAAGTAATGCCATTTTTTGTACATATCGGACAAATGACACCGAAAACAGTGAGGATGGCTACTTCGGCCTTTTATTAAATTGTGATGGAAAAATAGTAATGGACAGTATACAAAGAATTGGCTACGCCATAGAAAACTACGACTCCATAGGTGGAAGTTATTCAAATAACAAAGCCATTATTGTGCTTAAAAAAAAGAAATTTTATTTATATGACTTTAATTTAAAGCCCTACCCAAACAACAGTTTTGATTATATATCTTCCTCTATCGATAAGCATGAAAATAAACGACCAGACCTATTTCCAAATACTACCATACTTCAATGCCTTGACGTATATAATATTATTGATGGCAAAAAGCAATATGGCATTTACGAACTGCACAAGGGAAATCTTATTATGCAACCTCGCTATCAGGAAAATAACAACAAAAACAATAATATTATGCAATATGGGTTCATTAATGTGAAGTCTATTGATAAAGATGAGGAAATGCTATTTGGCTTTTTTGATAAGAATACGAACATTTCATTACCTCCAAAAACATACCCTGATATTGTAGTTTCACAATTAAGTAAAAATGCAGATGTACATCCAGCAATCGCTATTAAAATAGATGATAAATATTATACTGAAAATGGTAAGTTAATTTCTTTGCCTGCAAATGATAAGGTAGAAATTTGCAACAATTATTTTAAACTTTACAAAAATGGAAAGGTTGGCTTGTATGAACTTGAAGGAAAACAATTGATGCCAACACAGTATGATTCCATTGCCTCAGAATTCTGTTATTGGGATATGGGAACCGAAAAAATTCAGTTTATACCCATAAAACAAGGTAAAGTTTGGAAGTATTACGACGTAATTGGTGAAGGAATTATCCCAAATTTTGAATGTGAATATGCCTATCCTGTCATTAAAAATATAGGACGAGTTAAAAAAGATGGCAAATCAGCATTAATTACACCTAACTATTCCGGAGAACAGAGAGAAAAAGTTTTCAAGGAAATGGAAGCCGATTTTGATACAATTAAAAATTTTGCGACGATTAAAATTAAAGACCTTAGTGATAAACAGAAATATATCTTTAATGAATTAAAAAACGTAAAATACAGTAAACAGGATTACTTAAAAGAATTAGAAGGCTATAAGTTTTGGATAAACTCATATTATGCCAAGTACAATCAGCAATATGTGAGTTTTTTGAAAAAATGGGGTCAAACCGCAGTTAGTTTTTACACTGAAAGTTTTGATGACATGCAATCAAGTTTTACTGAAACACTATCCACAACCGAGGATCTTATTTTAAGAGTAAAAAAAGACATACATTAAATAAAAAATCTAATTACCTCTCAATAAATATGAAGAAAATATTTCCTTATTTATCTATTGCTTTTTTTTTAATTGTATTGACCTTTATTTTAACCATTGCTAATAAGGTTTTTCAACCAGAAACAAAAGCAGAAAAGCAACAAAAACTCGCTTACCAAGCTTACCAGCAATTACATAACAAAGAAATAGGCAAACCCTTTTTGGTTGATTCGGTAGCATATAAAGTTAACGATTTTACCTACTTACCCCAAAAAGACACAATGGTGTTAATTGTAGATTTGGATATAAATAACCTAACAAATCAATCCAAGCTGTACACCAATGTATTTTTTAAATTGATAGGTGGAGACGAAAACAAAGTGTACTACCCCAGCCAAACGCCTTTCACGGTTTTTGAAAAAAGAATACAAAAATTAAAACTGATTTATCACTTGCCTATAAATGTTATACCAACTATGTGGTGTGATTTACATTTGGATAGTGCAAAGGATAGTACTCAAAACAGCTATGTAACTTTTGCAAAAAGCTTTAGAGAAGGTGGATAAGAAATTAAATCAACCAAGAGTGTACTACCACCAACGTGGTTTTTTTGTGCAAGCAGGGCTTGACTTTCAAACTTCGACTGTTTGCATCGCTGTACTTTGATTCGGGCTTGACGGAATTCTGTTAGGCTTTTAGTTGCTATCTTGTAATTTTATTTCTTTACCTGCCTGCTCAAAACCCTGTTCGTTAACAGCAACCTTTGGCGACATTACTAACATGAAACAAATAGACAATGGTTAAATGTTACAAGTGCAACAACCCAATAACGATAGCAACAATTATTTTTAACTTTCATCCATTTATTGGATTTTAAATTAAAATGTTCCATATTTGCAATCAAATAAAAAATGAAAAAATCATACATCAATATTATCGTAACGATTATTATCGTGGTCGTGGTGGTCGCACCGCTTTCATGGGAGTTTCGGTATGTTTGATGATTAAATAAATATATATCGTTTAACAAAAAAGCCGTTCTCCTTTGAGAG
>JANMYC010000833.1:0-1826 GCA_031381715.1 Saprospiraceae bacterium | reverse complement strand
AGGTTTTGGGTGAAATAGGCGTGAATTTACCGCGTTCAAGACTAATTTGTACGGTTGCTTTATCGCCAACGGTCACTTGCACCAAGAGGTTTTGAACCTCTTTTTGACCATTAAATTCTAATTGACAAGGCACTTCTTTTTTAGAATTTACATCAATGACCTTAAAATCGCCCGCATCCAATTTAGGATTTTTGACTAAAAGGTCTTTCCACGCAATGGCCACCACAGCATCTTTTCGCTCTCCTTTTGAGGGATTTGTAATAGAAATAATTTGGCTAAAAAGAGCATTTGTTTGGACAGCTTGCGAATTCTTCGCTAAAGTACGTTCATCTGAAAGCAATGTTTGAGGAACATTTTTTGACGTTGCCCTCTCTTTATTTTGCACCCTATCGAACAACCAAGTGACAACGTCTTCCATAGCAATGGCTGAATTTTCTTTACCGATATTATGACCCGCTTTTTCAAACAACCGTAATCCCGTAGGAATACCCAACGACAATGCCCGTTCGTGCAGGATTTTACTGCCATAAGCAAAACCGTGATACGCGTAAGAATCATCGTAAGGAACGGTTGAGTCTGCCGTGCCATGGATGCAATAAAGCGGCACATCGCCTTTATTTATCCATTTAAAGTCCACCATCGCGCCCCAGCAATCCACCACGCCGTGTACTTTTGAGGAAAATCCCGCATTGCCACTTGTGCCTTCTAAAGTACCCATTTTTTTAATGTCAATATCGGAAGGCACTTCGTCTTGGTCGAGGTAAGCCAATTGCAAAACGGTCATACTGCCTGCTGACCCTCCCAAAACGTAGATTTTTGACGTGTCAATACCGTACATTTCCGCATTTTTTCTAAAAAAACGGACAGCCGCTTTGGCATCTTGAACCGCACGATACATGGCTTCAAAATAGGCGGTATTCGTTCTGGGATTTTTAACGCCCAAACGGTAGTCAATGGAAGTTGTCACGTACCCCTTTTTTGCCAAATTTTTGCAAACAGAGAGTTGAAATCCACCCGATTTGTTACCATTCACAAAGCCACCACCGTGAACGCCAATAAGCAAAGGTCGTTTTTTTTCCGTATCGGATTGCGGCATATAAATATCCAATAACAATTTCTCTGTTTCATCTTTTAGATTGACCGCTTCGCCATATTGAACATTGGTTATTGAGTCAATTTGGGGGAAAATATCTGATTGATACCGCTCCGTTTTCTGCGCTGAAAGAGGAGACGTTTGACAAATCAGCAAGGCAATTGCTGCTAATTTAAGCACATTTGATAGTCGCATTTTTTTTTGTTTTAAAAATTTACTAAAAATGGTAAAAATACTGAGGGGTGCTCTCCCCTACTCTATTTTAACCATGATATTTTCTGCCGCATTGATAAGCGGTTTTCCACCGCTAAAATCAAGATATGCAGCTCCCGTTTTCTCGTTTTTAGTCGCTATGTTTATATTTTTAAATGAAAAAATTTGACCCTCGCCCATATACACAGACTGTGTTTTACTTTTTTCATCTAAAGTTAAAATTACATAACGCCCTTTGAAAGTGATACCCAATGTCTTATCTTCAAAAATCGCATCATTATTTTCTAAGATTAAAGCATATTGCGTGAGGGCTTTCCCATTTACTAAACTCTTGATTGTCAAGCCTTTAAACTGTCCACCTTGAATAATTGACGTTACAGATTGAACTGTACCTTTATCCTTATCGCCTTCATACGGCTCATACACGACGGCAAACGGCACAGCCCACGCCTCCCCTTTTTGACGGATAATGAGCGTGGGCGTTTCCTTTTTTTCATAGGCATTTGGGGCTTCCGAAGAA
>JANMYC010000822.1:0-10936 GCA_031381715.1 Saprospiraceae bacterium | reverse complement strand
GTAGAACAAGAAGATGCAACTTTTGGAAAAGAAGATGTGAAATGGAAAAAGTTTTTTGAAGGTATTTCACAAATTGAAGATTTTGTAAAGTATTTACGTAATAACGCTTTTGAGGTAAAAGATTACTATACAAATATTTTTGGTGTTATTTGTATGCGATTTGAGCCTGATTTTAGAGGAAATACAAGAAGGAATAGTGAAATATTTAAACGTTCACAAGCGTTAGGTTTTCCATTAATACCACATAATCACTTAAATAGCTACAATATATCTCCTATAACATAATTGGTAATAATACAAGGTAAAAACAGAAAAAGCTGAGTCTAAAAAAAAATAAAAAAAAGACGGCGGAGAACACCGCACTCACGCCAACCCGCCGCCAAAAGCCCACACACAAAGGCTCAACAGGCGGCGGGTATGCGTGAGTGCAATCGTTCGATGAAATTAAAAATAAAAAAATAAAAAAATTATGAAAAAGACTCAATTCTATTTTACGTTTTTGTTGATTACAGTATTTCTGATGAGGGATTAAACCCTTATATCTACGAGTCAGAAGATTATAAAGAATATTTCAATAATTGTGGTGAATCAAAAGATTGGCAATATCCTTTAAAAGATATTGCTATTACTCATAAAGTTGGAAAAGAATATTTACAAGACCATTTCAGTTTTTCAAGAACAGCAAAAGGATATAAATTGATCAGTATAACTATAAGAAATGGAAAGTTAAGAAATAAAGACTAATTTTTTGAAGGTAACTGACTGACTGAGGTGAATTTTAGCGTGAATCCAGCGGGCACGTTTTTGTTTTAAATTTTAAACACGAACCTGTCTGCCGACAGGCAGATTACTCTAATTTTTACACGAATTAAGCCAATTTACGTGTTGACAATTTCAGATTATAACTTGGTTTAAGTTTTGAACTTGAACCAAGTTGTGTCGCCTATTTATCCCAACAAAAACGCCATCGTATCCACCCCATCCGCATAATCATTGATGCTCGGTTTTTGGGCTTCGCCGAATTTAAAACTCGGTAAACCTTCAACGGGTGTATTGGAAACGACACATTGAATATCGTCTTTTCGACCATTCAGTTCCAATTGCAGCATTTCAAAATCATCGTAATATTCGTAGTGTAACAAAGCGATTGGTGAAGCAATTTCAGGGATTTCAATCATCAAAATGCAGCCATTTCCTTGATATTTGACTTTATTGAGGATTAAAAGCGTGAATTGATAGTCAAAATTATTCTTATATTTATCGTGTAAAACGATTTCACGATACTCGTGCAAAGCCTCTAAAAGCGGATTAAATTCATAATTTCGAGGCAGATATATTTTAGAAACATTCCGACAACCCAAGCCGAAATACGTAAACACATCTTCACCCAATTTCATCAAATCATCAGCCGTTTCATTGCCTTGCAAGACTGCAACTGCATTCCTGTTTTTACGAATAATATGCGGATATTTTCCAAAAAAGGCTTCAAAATAACGTGCTGAATTATTACTTCCAGTGGCAATAACGGTATCAAAATCCTTCATAATGCCTTGAACCAGTTCAAAATATTCTTTAACCAAAGGATTAATCTCAGTCAAATTTTGAATAATAAAAGGTATTAAAAAGGGGTCTTTGTCGGATGCTTTTATCTTCGCTTTATGTCCCGCCACAAATACACATAAAATATCGTGGAAGCCCACCAAAGGAATATTTCCCGCCAAAACAAGACAAACGGATTTCATATGGATGGGTTCGTCGGGAATATTATACGAGGCAATCCAACTTTCTAAAATATCTCTTTTTAAAAAGTTATGAGCTATGGCTTCAATCGCTTTCCACTGATTTTCAACAGTAAACCATGAATTGTTGTGGTACGTGCGATTGACCACGGCTTGCAATCGCTCATTCTCAGGTGTCAACTCTTTTCCTAATTGAATAAGGGACTCAATGCGCTCTTTTAATATCATAAAGCATTTTTTTTATGGCTTCCACCCCTAATTTGTTCATTGTAGCGATGTTTTGAGCAGGTATATCCCCCACTTCTGGGAAAGCCTCGATGGCTCTTTCCACGCTATCTTCTCTTAAAAGGTGCAATATAGGATATGGCGAGCGATTCGTATAATTTTCGGCATCCGATGGCAATGTTTCATCAAATTGATAATCGGGATGAAAAGAGGCTACTTGAAAAACGCCTTCAAATTTTATCTCCTCAATGACGTATTCAGCCACTTCCAAATAATCCAAATACTCTTCAAAATCGGTTAAAGCGTCTTGTAAAATGATTAAAATTGTCTCGCATACTGAGGGGGTGTTGTTATCGAGATATTCCAGTTCAGTTACCAAAGTTTCAGTCAATAATTCGGTATCATCACCTTCAAAAACCACAAATTTAATCTTATCATTGCGGTAAGGGTGCCTTGCAAAAGGGCATAAATTCAAGCCCAATACAAACACCTCCAGCCATTCTTTTGTCTCTTTCAAGACTATTTCTTTTCTATTCATGCCGCAAAGGTAAAAATTAAGTTTTTTCAGAAAAGAAAATAGATACATATTCTTTTCTCCAACGCTTCTAAATACCTTTTTTTACACTTAAAAATGTAATTTTGCTTTTTAAATACGTTTAGTGAGTAAGTACAGGATTTTATTGTAAAAGATTAAAACAAGTTTTGAAAGGGGCATCGCCCCGACAGTTCGGTAGCAATCTTAGATATTTCCTTTTAAATCGCGGCATCGCCGCAAAAGGATTGATTCTTTTGCGGCGATGCCGCGATAAATTCTCAAAATTGTGGGTTTAGCTACCGAACTGTCGGGGCGATGCCCCTTTTTCAGATGTCCGTTAAATTTTTAAAAAGATAACTTAAATAATAAATAAAATTTTAAAAGTATAACTTTTGGAAAAGCACCCTTTAACTGATATAGATATTGATTTATTAAAAGCTAAAATTGCTACAATCAAAAGTGAAATTCCTTTAAACTTTTTTTTTCTTTTTGTTTTAATTTCTGTGTCTGTATTTATGCTTGGTAGAAGAGCTAATTCTCCCTCATTATATAATGTTTATGGATTTTGGACACCCACTATTATTTTAACGTTATTAGTTGCAGGACATGATTATATTTTCTTGAAAAAAGATTTAAATAAATTAAAGAACGACCTAAATTCCAATGAAAAAATTGTTGGAAAAAATGTAGTTTGGAAAAAAGCTAAATCCATTCGCGGTGGGAAATATTTAATTTATCTATATAACGATAATCCTACATTAATGAAATTTGAAATAAATGAAAAAGATTATAACAGAATAGAAAAAGGTCATACCGTTATTATCGAATATGCTGAACATTCAAAAGTTTTACTCGATTTAAAATTAAATATGACAGATAATAAGACTAATTCATAAATGAAAATAATAGATAAATTTTTAATAAAATCCTTTATTCCGCCCTTTATTGTTTCGTTGGGGATAGCCTTATTTGTGTTGGTAATGCAAGTTTTATGGGTCTATATTGATGAAATAATGGGGAAAGGTTTGAGCATTTTTGACATTACCGAGCTGATTTTTTATCTCTCAATGACCCTTGTGCCCACTGCCCTACCCATTGCCGTTTTAATTTCCTCGGTGATGGTAACGGGTAATTTGGCGGAACAATATGAGCTATCAAGTTTCAAATCAGCGGGTATTGGGCTCGTGCGGATATTGCGCCCACTTGTGGTGGCAGTGTCTTTGATTACTATTTTTTCAATATTGGTTTCTGAAAAAGTCATTCCGTGGGCGAATTTGAAATTTTACTCCCGTTTTTATGATATTCGCAAATCTAAGCCGACTTTAGCCTTGCAGGAAGGCGTTTTTAATGATGAATTTCAAGACTACACGATGCGCATCGGTAAAAAAGGGGCTGATGGCCGCTCTTTAGAAAATGTGATGATTTTTAATAATCGGGGTTTAAATTCAAGTATCAACGAATCCATTTCAAAAAGCGGAGAAATGTACACGACTGCCAATAAGCAGTACATTGTCATGAATCTTTTTGATGGAACGCAGTACCAAGAGACGAATCAAGCGGGAAAACAGACTTTCCCATTTGTGCGCATAAAGTTCAAATCATGGCAAAAAGTCTTCGATTTGAGCGAATTTGAAAAGAAAAAGACGGATGAAGACCTGTTTAAGAACCATCAAAAGATGAAAAACAGTTGTCAATTGATGTATTTTGCGGATTCTATCAGAAAGGAAAGTAAGCGGTATTTGGGCGATATGAAAGGTACCATTGGCGATATGTTTACACCCGTAAAAGCTGAAATGTTAGCCAAATCAAAGGCTTTGAATGAAGCACGGACTGATTCATTGGCGAAAGTTGCGAAGGATTCTTTAAAGCAAGATACCACAAAACTGACGGACTCCAAGACGAGTGCGGATAAAGAAGTCATCAGTAAAAGATTGGATTCGTTGAGCCGCTCCACTTTAGTCAATACGCCCTATCAGACTCAAAAACCCTCAACTGCAATTGCCGTTGGCGATACTTTATCCGTAAAAAAACTGCCTAAATACTTTTACGATATTGAAAAAACGATGCCTGTTTATGAGGTAACGGCTTTGAGTACAAGCGCCCAAGAGAAAGCAAGAACTGCAATGACTACTGCCGAAAATACAATCAATTCGCTTCAAATGGTGAACGACGCGGCGGGTAAATTCATCTATGAAATGAATATGAAATATAATTATGCCCTCATATGTTTGGTTTTTCTTTTCATAGGTGCACCCATGGGAGCAATTATTCAAAAAGGGGGTTTTGGGATGCCCATTTTGATTGCCATCGTCTTTTTTATGGTATATATGGTGAGCAATATTTATTGCAAGAACCTTAAAGAATCGCATGATTTGACCCATATTCAAGCGGCTTGGGCACCCTTTGCTTTGATGATTCCCATTGCAGCCTTTCTGACTTATCGCGCCTTAAATGACTATAAAATGTTGAATTTCGACCCCCTCAAGTTTTTTCAAAAGTTGAGCATTCCGAAATTAAAAAAATCGCCTAAAAGCTTATAATTTCAATATGTTAGACATTATAAAAAATAATAAACTATACTTTCAACTCTATTTTATTTTCTTCTTTTTACTGTTTTTCTACGTCATAAAAAGTGATCCATTAGAAGCTACTTTGTACTTCGGTACGCACCGCAGCACCTTTGGCAATAACTTTTTTAAATTCGTAACAACGCTTGGTGAAATATATCCTTTTATCGGTTTTACAATTCTCTATTTATGGAAAAACAGAACTGTCACCGCACGTAAAATTGCGATTAGTGGGCTTTTCATTCTTTTAATAACTTCTTTTTTAAAAGAGCTTTTTTCATTGGATAGACCCGCAGTTTTTATTGATAAGCTGAACTATTTAACCAGTTTTCAATACGTAGATGGCATCGAAATACTGAGGGGGGCTACCAGTTTCCCTTCTGGACATACAGCGGGGGCTTTTGTGGTGTGGAGTCTGTTTGCATTTCAATTAAAAGAAGTGAAATATCAGGTTTTAAGCTTAATTATTGGTATTTTAGTCGGTGTTTCAAGGGTATATTTAACACAACATTTTCCTCAAGATGTATTATTGGGCTCATTTATCGGCATCAGTTCAGCCATATTAATTGAGCATTTTATTGAAAAATGGGAAGAAAAAAAGGTGATGAAGAAAAATAGTGTAATTACTTAGCCTGCGTAGTCGCTTACGCTCCGCTTAGCCACTGATTGCACTGAAACCGACTGATTTTACACAGATTTACATGTAATTTTAATAAATCAGTGCAAATCAGTCAATATCTGTAAAATCAGTGGCTAAGCGGAGCGTAAGCGACTGTATAGCCAAGCTATTACTAAATAACTAAAATACAGATTGCTTCGCTTTGCTCGCAATGACATCAATAGATTATGGAAAAACAGAAACTCCTCGAAGTAAAAGACTTAGTGGTCCAATTTGAGACTGAAAGCGGTACGGTTACGGCGGTCAACAGCATTAATTTTACCCTTCAAAGAGGTGAAACGGTGGGAATTGTCGGCGAATCAGGTTCGGGCAAATCGGTGACTTCATTGAGCATCATGCGACTTATCAATGAGCCGCCGGGAAAGATTGCGGGCGGTCAAATTCTGTATTATACTGAGGGGGGTAACGTTGTTGATTTATTAAAATTGACCGACGCTGAAATGTGTAATTACAGGGGTAATGAGTTGGCAATGATTTTTCAAGAGCCCATGACTTCGCTCAATCCTGTTTACACGTGTGGCGACCAAGTGATGGAAGCCATTTTAACCCACCAAAAAATAAGTAAAGACGCCGCTCACAAACGCACCATTGCCCTTTTTGAAAAAGTAAAACTTCCTGACCCTGACCGTGCCTTTCGCAGCTATCCGCACCAACTGAGTGGTGGTCAGAAGCAACGTGTAATGATAGCGATGGCAATGTCGTGCAACCCCTCAGTATTAATAGCCGATGAGCCCACTACAGCACTGGACGTGACTGTCCAAAAGACAATTTTGGAGCTCATGAAGGACTTGCAGCAGGAGATGAACGCTGCAATTGTGTTTATCACCCATGATTTGGGCGTGATTGCCGAAATCGCTGACCGAGTGATTGTGATGTACAAAGGCAACATTGTGGAGGAAGGCAGCGTACACGATATTTTTAAAAATCCAAAACATCCTTACACCAACAGCCTTTTAGCTTGTCGCCCAACTTTGGGTGATAGATTGCGCCGCTTGCCGGTGGTGGCTGATTTTATGGAAGTGGTTAATAATGCAGATGGTAGTAATTCGATAGTTGAAAAATCGGGCTCTATTGCTCAAATTTTAAATGCTGTGAAAATTCCGTCTGAGGAAACCAAAAGACGGTTGGAAAGCTTAATCATTCAAGAACCTATTTTACAAATTAAAAATTTAAAAACGTGGTACCCAAGTAAAAAGAATTTTTGGGGCAAACCCATTGAATTTGTGAAAGCGGTGGATGATGTCAGTTTTGATGTTTATCCCGGTGAAACGCTGGGTTTGGTGGGCGAATCGGGTTGTGGAAAAACGACTTTAGGGCGCACCATTCTGAAATTAGCTCCCGCTACTGAGGGGTCTATTTTTTACAAAGGAAAAGACCTCACCAAACTTAACTCTTTGGAAATGAAAGAGTTGCGAAAAGATATTCAAATTATTTTTCAAGACCCCTACTCTTCTTTGAACCCGCGCATGACGATTGGGTCAGCCATAATGGAGCCGATGCAAGTGCATAATATCTATAAAAATGACACCGAACGCAAGGCAAAAGTCATTGAATTATTAGAAACGGTTTCCCTCGAAGCGGCTCATTTTAACCGTTATCCGCATGAATTCAGTGGTGGACAACGCCAACGAATTTGCATTGCACGAGCATTGGCATTGAATCCCAAATTCATTATATGCGACGAATCCGTATCGGCTTTGGACGTATCGGTACAAGCTCAGGTTTTGAATCTTTTAATAGAATTGAGGCAAAAAATGGATTTTACTTGCATTTTTATTTCCCATGATTTATCGGTTGTCAAATTTATCAGCGACAGAATGGTGGTGATGAACAAAGGTAAAATCGAAGAAATGGGCATTGCCGACGATATTTACAATCACCCTCAAAAAAGTTATACACAAAAACTCATTGAAGCCATACCCAAAGGCTTATAATTTTCAGATTAGCTCTTTTATATATTTCAAAATCCCATTCTACTGTTATCCTAACGGGAGTGCCTGTGTATCAAAAACTTATACTTTAAAGAAAAAAAGCAACTGTTAACAAATATTATTTTGTTTAATTAATGATTGCTTTTATTATATTTTACAATTCTTTGCGTATGGCACGGGATTTGGATAAGTAAGAATAACCGAAACATTTTGTTTTCACTTGTTACTCTGGAACGCAACCATCATAAAGTATCTAAATTTTACGCATATTCTCCCTTTGGCTCTACTTTATTTTAAGCTGTCTTCCTTTATATATTCTAAAACCGATTAAAATTTACAAATTCCCATGACGCGAATCTTAGTTATTGACGACGAGAAAGAAACAAGACAGGCTTACAAATCAGTACTCGAAAAGCTTGATTGCTTAGTAGATGTAGCCGATGATGGTATTGACGGGCTGGAGCGATTTCTTAACAAAATTTACGATGTAGTCATCACTGATTACAATCTTGAAGATATTGATGGCTTACAAATGTTAGAGCATTTTCAACACATAGATTCAAGAGTACCAGTGATTTTTTCTTCTGGACTTGCCGATGATGAAGTGATTGATGAAGTAATGCAAGGCGGCGCGTTTGATTTTATCCCAAAACCTGCCAACATTGAGCAATTATTGCTCTCAATAAGTAAAGCCATTTATTTTAAGCCAACGCATAAATCTGATTATGAAGACTGTCCGCCAAGTGCTACTATGCAGGACTGCTAATGAAAGGAAGATTGGAACATACAATGAGAAAATTATATTAAAAAACACCTCCTCGGACATTTGTACTGAGGGGGTGTTGTTTTTTAGGATTGAAAATAAGCCTACAAATCAAGAGCTATTCTCAAGCAAATTTTTAGTTTTTCTAAAATTAAAGGTGAAACTTCGCCTAATTCTCCAGTAAAAATTGATGAATCTAAAGTAGCTAATTTATTCATTTTGAAAACAGAAATTGTTTTCAATCCCGTTTTATAGAAATCAATATCAACTGTTTGCAATACAAAATCAGTATCATTTAAGGTTTTAGGGATCACTGAAGAAATGAAACCAACAATTACGTCTGTATCATTACCATCGACTTTTGATAAAATGACTGCTGGGCGTCGTTTGGTAGAAGTCAAATCTGTGAAGGGAAAACGTGTAAGTACAATTGTGCCTGTTTTCATCAAAAAGTATTTGTGCGCTTAAGATTAATATTTTATGTACAAATCAGCATCCGAATATATATCTTCTTCATCAGCTTTTAAAAAATCTAAAGTTGTGCTGTTTTCCAAAAGAATTTGAATTTCTGCGCCGTTAATATCAGCATCAGTCAATGCAATTTTTTTATTCCTTTGTTGTAGATAACGTTGTACTACAATTTTCAACTCCACCACAATATTTTCAGGTAAAGCATCAATTTGACGGAATAATTCCAACTTTATTTCAGAAGTATTCATTTCTATTTTTAAACAAATATAATTGTTTTTTTGAAAAAAAAAAGGAAAATTAGCTCAATTTTCTATAAAACTAAAGTAATCCAATAAGACATTATGAGTAAAAAAGCATAAAAAATATACCATTTTACATCCATATACTCGCCCACCTTTATATTATACCTCTTTTCAAGGTAAAACGCCATCAATATTTTTTCTATTAAAAAGCCGATTAACGTTGCCCACGCTAAGCCATTCATACCCATATTTTGAATTAAAATAAAACTGAGGGCTATGATTGAAACCGTTTCAATTACCGAAATTTTTAAAATGGCGGGGGTATTTTTTAAAGCCAATAAAATACTATTTGGAAAAACGGCTCGGCTTAAAAGTATCATTAAAAAAATATTGAAAACATCCGCACTCTCGGAATAATCATGGCTAAAAGCGACCTTGAAAAGCCATTTGGAGGTGAGCATTAAAAGGATGGACATCGGAAAAAGGATGTGCCAAAGCCGAGTTGTTTTTTCTTTTAAAAAACTTAATTCAGCTTTATTTATGGATGCAGAAGCTAATAAAGGAACCATAGAATTGCTCAAACCCGTTGCTAATGCCAGTGAAACGGGGAATTCCCTCGCGCCCATCCGAAATATCGCAAACGCCGTTTTATCGCCGCTATAATGCCAATTGACCATCCAATTGCTGAAACTGGTGACAAATCCACCTAAAAATGTGTAGCCGATTAAAGGCAAACAGATGGTGATAAATGATAAAATAAGGGTTTTATCTACATTCAACTGAGGCGTTTTAATAAAATCAAAAATCAACCACAAGTATCTCAAACTTGCAACGATGAGCATACATTGAATACTATTTAAAAAACTAAAGCCCAACCAAAGCGGAATCAAAATACTTAAGGGAAGAAACACATTAGAAAGCACGGAATAGAGCACAATACTGAGGGGCCTCTTTTCAACTATCCAAAAACTCTCGAGTAAATAGGGCGGCAAGTTTAATATTAAATAAAAAATGAATACTTTAAAATAGCCGTCTGGTAGTGCATTGTGACCCGTTATAAAATTCAATAAGGGTTTTTCAAAAATAATGAAAACAATAGCCAAAAAGGCTATCATTATATGCGTAAAAAGCAGAATATTAAACTTAAAAAGGGGCTTTTGGGCTTCAGATACTGAGGGGTATTGAGAAAGTATGCCTTGCAAAAATGCATTGAGCCAAAAGAAACTGACTATGGTGCTTATAAACATAAGGGTTTCAAAATTGCCCATTTCAACCGTTGAGACACCACTTTTTACCATTAAAACGGATAAAATAATAAGGCTCGTTTGCCTTAATAGATTATTGAATTGCGTGGCGTGGGTGGTAGTTATTTTCATCTAAACAGCTGATTTTAGAATCTCGACGGAGCGGGGCCCCGTACAGAATACTAAGTCCAAAATACTCATATTGGGTTGAAACGCTAAGCGGTCTTGAAAAAGTTGAGCGTACTGAATGTGGTGAACGGGTTGGGTTCTGGGCGTAATGGTATTTCTAATATCTTGAACGGGTGCTTCATAGATTTTTTCATAAGTCGTTGATAATGAAATATCTATAGAATTATTCAGTTTCAATATTTTAAATAGCGTTTTTAATATTTCCACGTTAAAATCAAAAAGATATTCATATTTTTGAATATAAATTCTTTCAAAAATGGGTGCGTAATATTCCCAATAAGGTGCAGAACCGTAAGCCGTTTGTAAGCTCTGCCAATGCTGTTTTTGCCAATCTAAATCGTAGGAAATTTG